>CAJXFK010000040.1 GCA_913052575.1 uncultured Planctomycetaceae bacterium | reverse complement strand
CGAGCACGGTGCCCAGGATCACCGCCGCGGCGAGATACGAGCCCGGCAGCGCGGGGTGGCGGGTGTCCTGGGTGTAGAGGGCGTGGAACCGGGAGCTTGGCTGGAGCGGGTCGCGCTTGGCCTTACGCTCGGCCGCATGGACCGCGCGGAACGCTTCGCCGACGGGGGCGATCCGGGCGGTGATCCGCGCGCGCTTCAGCCGGTCGCGGTAGCGCGCGTAGCCGGCGGTCAGCGCGTCTTGCATGACCCCGAAGTCCGCGAGGCTGGCGTTGCGCGGATCGCCGCGGAGGTAGCCCCAGGTCTGGAACAGAACCGTCTCGGCGCCCGCGTCGCGCACGCGCTGCTGCGGCCGTTGGTATCGATGGTGTTTTTTTTGAAACTCATCCAGACCCAGACACAAGTCCTAGTGATGGGGCAAACATGGTGCCACTGTCTCGATTTCGGTCAGTCCTTGAGCGGGTGTTGCAAATTCATGCTGTACGTGTCTCAATGGAGACGGAAGTCTGAGCCATAGTGTCACAATCTAAAAACATTTTTTTGGGTATCAGGAAGTACGAAGCAGGTAACAATCGGGCAGTTTCAGGGGAGGCGTGTACATCACGGAGTAACTATGTTTTTTTACCGATGTAGCCATTGCTCGATAGTTCTTGTGGTGCTCGTGGCTAGCGGTTGTGGGAAATCACCAGTCGAACAAGTGGGTGTGGAAGTTGCCTTAGTCCCCCAGATATCAGAAGAGGTTCGTGGTAAATTATTAGAAGGTGCTATCACCATTTTGGATAGGTTGGAGGACTATGATGAAGAACTTGCAATTGAACAGGTTTTTGATCGCTTGAATCAGTGGATTCATGCCGACCCTGTTGGTGATGCGATAGCAAGTTCTGATTGGAAGAAAGATCATCTTTCCGAGTTATTGCCAGAAGAGTATTCGAAACTATGCTCCGATGAGGAGCTTGCAAGTTCTGTCTTTGATCCCGCATTTGACATTACCTCTATTCGTGACCAGCGTTGGCTTGCTGACATTGCCAAAACGGCAAAAGGTGAGTCGCTTGACGATATTGATATAGCAGTCGCTCTTTTTGGTTGGACGATTCAACATTTGGCTATAGGAAGTGATCCACCGCTGTTGGCAACAGCACGCAGTAAGGGTGTGCGATGGTTTGATCGCGGTGAAATTCTCTTATCGGGTAGAGGAAGCGCAGCCCAACGGAGCTGGATATTTCTTGAATTGCTGCGGCAAGCTGGGCTCAAAGGCGTGATGTTGGGGACAGTAGACCGTGATGGCAGTATCCGCCCGTGGATCCCGGCTGTTCTTATAGGAGGCGAAGCATATTTGTTTGAGCCAACGTACGGTATGCCTGTGCCAAGTCGTCGGGGATCGGGTGTAGCGACTGTTCGGGAGGCCGCCTCAGACGCCACAGTGTTGAGCCAGTTAGATGACACAAGTAGGCGATATCCCGTTGGTGCAAATGATATGAAGAGTCTTGTAGTTTTGGTTGTTGCCGATCCGCAGTCGCTATCTCGAAGAATGAAACTGTTAGAGCAAAATTTGTTTGGTGGGTCGGCAGTGCGACTTGCTGTCAACGCTACTGCTCTGGGTGCTCTTGCAGTCGAGGCGTTGCCTGAGGGAAATGAAGAAACATCAGTAGCCCTGTGGTCATTTCCATTCGAAGTTCGAAGAAGGCGGCTTGCAAAGGACCGTGCAGTGATGGCGGCAGTTGGGAATGAACTTCGAGTCATGAACGTTGTCATGGAGAATAAAAGAAGTGGGCGAGGTCTGAGTTCTGGAAGACAGACTATTCGGCCTTTGTACGTTGGTAGACTTCGAGAATTTCGCGGAGAACTAAGTGGGCCTGAGGGAGCAAAGAAGGCTTATTTGATTGCTCGTCCAAGTGATTCAGCTGTAGCAGAATTAATCATGACGTATCCTGAAGCACAGCGAGAAATAATTCGAAGAATTTTTGAACAGATGAAAGAAGATGCAACGTATTGGCTTGGACTAGTCACGCTCTTCGAAGGCGATTACGAGATTGCAGTGGATTATCTTGAGAGAATGACGCTTCTTGCTCTGCCAGATGGCCGATGGGCGTCAGCAGCACGTGTCAATCTTGCTGAGGCAAAAATTCAAACTGGGAATACTGGAGAGGCAATAAAGCTGCTTCGTGGAGATCGGTCACCTCAGCGTTTTGGTAGCCGTTTCCGAGCGAAGCAACTGGAAAGTGATAGTGTGGCAATAAAGATCCCACCAGATCAGGTAGCGAATTAAATCGTAGGTGTGCCGTGAGCAGGCTTTTTGACCTAAAAAAAATGTCCCAATTGCCGAGTCTGCTCTGTGAAGGTATCATTTCGAACTCAAGAAGTAGACACAACTCAGTACGTTGTCCGTGCTTCGAGATGCACAATCAATCGAAAGAATGAACACGATGAAAGAGGGCATTCACCCACAGTACACAGAATCTACAGTGAAATGTGGTTGTGGGAACTCCTTTACGACGCGAAGTACCGCCTCGGATATAAAACTTGACATCTGCAATGTCTGCCATCCGTTCTTCACTGGTAAGTTGAAGTTTGTTGATACCGCTGGTCGGATTGAAAAATTTAAGACGAAGTTCGGCACAAGTGGCTATGCGAGTCTGAAAAAGAAAAAAACTGTACAAGCACCAGAAGGCTCTTAAGTTACGATCGTGAATCGTAAATACCTTGTTGGTGATAGCTTGTAAGTGAAGAAGAAATTGATCAAGGTTTTCTTCCAGCCCGGCAAGGATGCTGGCCGACATAAATCTTTCGGCCGTTGGAGTCATGAATGCGGGAAGAACTCGATGTCAAATTAGCACGATTTGAGGAGCTGGAGCGGCTTCTAGCTGATCCGGTTGTGCTTGCCGATTCACAACGGATGTCTTCTGTTGCTCGTGAGCATGGTGGGCTTGCCCGCATTGTTCGCCGTTATCAGGCATTTCTTGCTGTTGAGAGAGAGATCCTTGAATACACGGAAATGCTCACGGGTGACGATACGGATTTTCGAGAACTTGCAGCAGCTGAATTACCTGGCCTTGAAAAGCGGCGAGATGAAGAATGGGACGTCATTCTCGATGGTTGCATGGACGATCCTGATGCAGACCGCTCGCGTTGTATTGTTGAATTACGTGCTGGTACCGGTGGAGATGAAGCAGCACTCTTTGTTCGAGATCTTTTTGAGATGTATCGCCGGTATGGGACAGAAATCGGCTGGACGGTTGAAGTGATGGATGCGAGCCCTACGGAACTCGGTGGTTTCAAGGAACTTGTGATAGGGGTGTCCGGCGGAGAGGTGTTTCGACAACTGCAGTATGAGAGTGGTGGCCATCGGGTTCAGCGAGTTCCGAATACTGAGACAAAAGGGCGAGTCCACACTTCAGCAGCGACGGTTGCAGTTCTCCCGGAACCCGAGGATGTTGAAGTTTCAATTTCACCTGACGAATACCGAAAAGACCTTTTCTGTGCAAGTGGGCCAGGCGGTCAACATGTCAATAAGACAACATCTGCGGTTCGGTTAACACATCTTGAGACAGGTATTGTTGTTCAGTGCCAAGATGAAAAAAGCCAGCATAAGAATTTTGCAAAAGCATTGCGGGTTCTGAAAACAAGAATTTACGAACGTCAGCGTCAAATTGAGCATGAGAAACGTGCGAGTGAGCGAAAGGGGCTTGTTGGTTCAGGTGACCGAAGCCAGCGAATACGAACGTATAACTTTCCCCAGAATCGTGTCACTGATCATCGGTTGAATCAAAATTTTAATCTTGATCAGATATTAGCCGGCCGGTTGAACCTGCTTTTTGACGCAATGGCGGAACGCGTTCGGCAAGAACGGCGTAGCGGTGCGGTAGCTCGGTAATAAAGCTGAGCATTTTGGTTTCCCCCTTTACCCTTTCATCACGAAACGTGGCGAATGCATGGCAGAACATCCTCCAAATAAAAATGATGAGGAAGTCGCATGGACCGTTGGTCGCTTATTGACGTGGACTACAGAATGGCTTGGCAGGCAGGGGAGCGAATCACCCCGTCTCGACGCGGAGGTGCTGTTGGCATGCGTCAGACAATGCCCAAGGATTCTACTGTACACCGCTTTCGATGAGGTTGTTGATGGGGAATGTCGGCAAAAGTTCCGAGACCTTGTGCGTCGACGTGGTCAGGGTGAACCTGTTGCCTACCTTGTTGGTTCAAAGGAGTTCTTCTCAATGTCACTTGAGGTAACACCGGCCACGCTCATACCAAGACCTGAAACCGAGGGGCTCGTTATTCGAGCGCTTGATGTGTGGAAGGAAGTGTTTGGAGGCAAATCGGGCATGCGGATACTTGATATTGGGACGGGGTCAGGAGCAATTGCGATCGCAATTGCCGTACACATGAAAGACGCTGTTGTGACAGCCACGGATATATCAACGGAGGCTCTTAAGGTTGCGTTTGGTAATGCTAAGAAACACTCGTTGGATGAAAGGATTCATTTTGTGCAGGCAGATGTTCTCGATCATCAGGATCTGATTGGACCCTGGGATATGATACTGAGCAATCCACCATATGTACTTGAAGAAGAGTTCAATACGCTGCCTGACGATGTCCGTTTATATGAACCTCGACTTGCTCTTGTAGGAGGCACGACTGGATGTGAGATTGTTCAACGACTGGTAGAGCAGTCAGCGGGAAGGCTTGCTCCCGGAGGCAGATTGTTTATTGAAGTTGGGCCTTCAACAGTTCTCGCTGCAGAACAAATAATAACCAACACATCATCAATAGTCGGAGAGCCAACGGTGTCCGACGGTGCAGGCTTAGCCCGAATTGTAGAGGCTCGAACAGCGTAACATTTGCCCCTCGGTGAATCTCTTCTCGCTTTCTCATGTAGCCAGTGGCAGAAATGCCGGGCTGCGTGTTCCTTGAGGGTGAGAATCGGATTTCACAGTGGTGATAATGTGCTTTGTATTGCGTCTAGGCTTCTAACATTCTGTCGTGAGAGCACGGTTCTGGCTGTGAAAGAACTCGTGCCGCCGGTGCCTATCGTGGTGTCGGTGGCATTCTCACTTGGACTTGGTGCTGCGGGTGGGACGCTTTTGAGCCGTTTTCCTCGGTGCAATCTTTTATTTCTAGTGTGGCTGCTTGCTCTGTCAGTAGTTTGCTTTCTAATTTCGGTATACCTCCTTCGGAGCCGGCAACTGGGGCCGGCCGTGCAGCGTACCACTTGGTGGTTCATTCTCTTTGGAATGACTTTCACTATGTGTGGCTGGGCATGGTGTTGTGCGCGGTTGTTTCCAGTCGATGAGTTCGCCTGGAGTCTGACAAATTCTCCGCAGCCGGTGTTTGTTCAGGGTGTCGTGGTAGCAGGTCCAAAGCAAGTACGATCTGCCAAAGGCATTTTGGATTTCAACAGATATAAGAAGTCATCAGAGTGGTGCCTCAGACTCGATGGTGTTAGAAACGCAAGTCAATGGGAGTCAGTTTCGGGATATGCCCGTATCTTCATTGATGGTGCAATCCAGCCGTTACCAGTTGGAAGTCGTGTTCGGGTCTATGGACGCGCTACGAGGCCATCCGCACCGTGCAATCCTTGTGAATTTGATTATCAACGACACTCACAGCTAAAAAGAGTGCTTACGATGATCCGAGTACGTAGCTGGTCATCAGTTATTGTCTGTGAAGATAAGTATGAGATTTCTCTAGCAGGTGGTATTGACTGGTTACACCAGCGGTGTCGAAATCGACTGCACGAGATTGTGCCTGAGAAAAATCAGCCGCTTGCTGACTCTTTGCTTCTCGGTTCACGAGACGCCCTGTCTCAGAGAACTAAAGATGTATTTGCAGAGACTGGGAGTGCTCATGTACTCGCAATATCTGGTCTGCATGTAGGGCTTGTAGCAATTGCAGTTTTCTATTTCTTACGTTTGTTTGGATGTTCGTTCAGAGTTGGTTGGCTCATCGCTGGAGTCGTGATAACAATCTACGCAGGGCTCACCGGAGGTGCGATTCCGGTAGTACGGGCGACCATGCTTATGTGGGTTGCTTGTATCGGGATCTGGACAAGAAGGCGTTTCGTTGGACTCCACGCACTTGCAATGGTTGCAATTGCACTCCTCTTGTGGAATCCAGTTGCTGTAGTGTCTCTTGGAACATTACTGTCTTTTCTGGCGACGGCAGTGCTTATAGCACTTGGTGCCTGGTCCAAAAATAATATAAGTCATGACCCAATAGCAGGACTGATTCAAGAAGAACGTGGCCGGATACAACGCGGCTTGTACCGGTGCTTTGATAGAGCCCGGTGGTTTGTTTTTTTGAGTGCGTCTGTCTGGATAGTGTCTGCCCCGCTGGTCATTATCGGATTTCAGCGATTCGTTCCGGTTGCCATTGGTACAAACATACTCATCGCACCCTTGTTACCCTGCGTCATGGCTTCGGGATTTGCTTGTCTGGTATCTGTATTCTTGCCTGCCGGTTTGTGTGCATCGTTAGGTGCTACTACTGGTTTCTTTCTGAACGTACTCGAGCAAACCATCGAGATGATAGCACGTGTTCCTGGTAGTTCAGTTCGGGTTCATGCCGTACCGATCTGGTGGGTCATGATCTGGTACAGCATAGTTGTGCTCGTTCTGCTTCATCTCTGCCACCAAGCAAAGCTCGTCAAAAAATCACATGTGGTGTGTAATGAAAGTTTTGTAAGGCAACCAGGAGGCTTCGTAAAAATAAGAAAACTTCAATTACTCGCTGTCATTTTGTTTGGGGTTGGGCTGATTGGTATTGGACTGCCATGGATGCCTAAGCTGTTTCACGAGAATAAAATTCTCGTAGCTGCAATGGGACATGGCTGCGGAATTGTAATAAAGACCACATGCGGTCATTGTCTTGTTTATGATGCCGGAAGACTTGGCGCTTCAGGGGCAGCTCTTCGGTCGTTACGAGCAATACTCATTAGTGAGGGAATTCACACCATACAAAGTCTCGTTTTATCGCATGCCGATACGGATCATTTTAATGCGGTGCCGGGTCTGCTCAAAGAATTTCACGTTGAGAAGGCAATTGTTTCACCACATTTTTTGAGTAGCACTTCGCGATCTGCAAGAAAGGTTTGTCAATTATTCATTGACCAGGACGTGCCCGTTCGTACCGTACTGAAGGGTGATCTGATTCCGGTTGGTTCGTCATGCATTGCCCGGGTTTTGCATCCAGCCTGTGCAGTTGATACAGCAAGAATTTCTGACAATGAAAATAGTATTGTCCTCGAGGTCAGCCTTGATTCAAAACACGTGTTATTTACTGGAGATATCGAAGGTGCAGCCCTGCGTGCTCTTTTGCGTCGCAATCTACCGCGTTGTGATGTACTCATTGCACCACACCATGGAAGTCGAACTGGGCTTCCACAAGAGCTCGCATCGGAAGTTCGCCCAGATGTGGTTATCGTGAGTGGTTCCGGAGGCCGTGATTGGCCGTTCGTCCAAAGGGAATTTCAAAAAGGATGGAAAGGTGTAAAAGCGGTACTGCGCACGGACAGCGATTCGCCAACAGACTGTGGAGCAATATCAATCAAAGTCTCAGATGATAAAATAGATGTCAAGCAATTCACTCCTATCGGTTGGCAGGTTGTGCTTTAACGAACTGAGCAAAGCTCGTTCGTCCTACTGCCGCCAGCCAAAAATTTGTGAGAGGCCACCAACAAGCGGATTTGACAGTGATGTGTCAGCAGAACTACCAATGGTTCGAACGAGATCAAAAGTCAGGAGTCCGCCAAGGAGTAAGAGAAATGCACAGCATATCAAGCCTGTGACCTGCCAACCGTTGAAGTGTGCGTCGTCGATCGCTCCCATGAATTGAGAGCTGGAAAGCATCTCTGACCCTGCCGTGAGTGGGTTTGCATTTTGGTCAACCTCCTCGCCGAAAAAGCTCGAGTCACCCGGGCCAGCTGATTTGTCAAACATGGAATCACCAGCTTGTGAAGAAGCTAGATCTGCTGATTGACTCGGGTCGTCGGCAGACGATCCCTCTGCATCGAGATCAAATTCGTTCGCAGTTCCAAGCATTGTTGCCGCATCGGGATCTTCCTCAACATCATTGAGAAATTCCCCAAGATCGACGTCCCAAGCCTTTACCTCGCCACCCTCGAGTGAGAGGCCACCCTCCATGAAGACACCGCTTTCTCCTGAAAGAGAACTGCCGATATTAGAACCTTCGAGAGCTTGGTCTGAGTCAATGATGCCACTAAGTTCATTACTTTTTTTGGAATCACTTCCTTTGACAATAAAGCTCCCAGATTCATCAGTCTCCAAAATGACCGAAGCCAAGCCCTCGTCGACAAGGATATCACTTGCTGCGACAATACTCTCAATATCACCAGCCAGAGAATCGCCGAGCACAAGGCTTTGTGGTGACCCTGCTTCTTCAAGTTCTTCGGCATTGCTCGCGTCACTGAGATCAACGTCAATGCCACTGAGATCAATGTCATCGCCAAGGACAATGCTCTGCGCGTTCGCGATGTCCTGCTGTTGGGGTGTTATTTCTTTCTCTTCGATGTCAGAAAGGCCGCCACTTGCCCCAAGAAGCGTGGCTGGAACATCGAGATCTGCCTCATCTATGTCACCACCGATGAGTAACGACCCCTCATCTTCCCGTATTGGTAGAATACCAGTCGCACCAATCGCTGAACTATCACTGAGACTTCCACTGCCTTCGAGTGAAAGGCCGGAATCAAGATCCGCGAGGCCAATTTCAGACGTGGACTTTACTTCAGATGCATCAGGCGCTGTTGTTCCCTCAGATACAGGTGGTTCTTCAGGTACATTTTGATTACCTGTTCCAGAATCACCGTCTGATAAATCGAGTTCGAGGCCATCGAGTGAGATGTCACTACCAACGGTTTCTAATGAATCGTCTTGTGTTTCAGAAACATCGTTTTGATCTTCAAGATAGCGATTGAGTTCGTCGGGTTTAAATTTAAGACCTGACGTATCACGGAGTGGAAACAGTTTCCGTTGGTCAACGAGCTTTTTTATTGCATCTTCTGAAATGTTGAGATGTGCAGCCGCCTCAGCGATATTCAAAAAACCACCAGCCATAAATCAGCCTGCCTTCATTGTTCAACAGAACCTAGCCTCGTCTATTAGCGAACTCGGCTATCCCTTGTAACAAAGTCTACGCAGTCGGTTGGCCTCGATCCAGTCAGCGCTTTCGCTACAATCCGCACGCTCCATTTTAAGCATGTAAAATGATGCTGAATAAGCAAAGAACATCACTAGGACACGAGCCCGAGGCTGAAAACCTAAGGACCTGGCTGAATTGGCTGTGTGTTGGCAGATGTTGGTGGGATTATTTCAATTTTGTTGATGTGAGGTTTCGGTGCTAGATCAACACGCAGCATTTTTTTGATAGATGATGGTTTTGGGTCTGCGGCATTAAAGTCTTCAATCTGGAGGTCATATCCAAGTGCTCGTGTGCTTTGTAATGAGACTTTGCCACTCGAAGTTTCTATGTGATACACGGCAAGTACTTGTCTATTTGGGTCAACCACAAGAAGCATTTGAAGTCCGGTATCGATTGGCGATGTTGAAACCCAAAGACCTTGAGTGGTCTCAGATGCACCAAGAGCCGTTGGAAAGCAGAGCAAAGTTGCAAAGCATGACACAGCGAGTGTGCATCTAGCAACAAATCGAGCAGGTTGGTTTTGATAATTCACAATTTGGCATTCTTGAGTATTTTGGTTTTTTGCAAGACGTGATATCGCATTAGTCTGAGAACTTTGTTCTACGGCAGATAGATTTTTGAGGTCAGAACCATAGCTTTTCGAATTGGCATCTTGGGAGTATTGCAGGCTTTGACTGACTCGATACAGATCGAATCGAGTTCTTTCCAGATTTTTTCCTTCCCAGCAGGGCTTCCTAGCCCTCCCCTCCTCCCTGCCCTTCCGGATTTATTCCTCTTTTTAAGTGATAGCAGTGATTCTGATTGTGCTAGCTATTTGGGTTCAAACATTTGGGCAAGAAATACCGATGAGATAAAGGGCCGTGTTTTGTGCACGGTGGACAGTAATGAGCAAGATTGTTCACGGAGGTGACCAGTGTCGAGCATGACAAAGATGTCGAGACTTTTTCTTCGATCGCCCCTGTTGTGGGGTACGGGAGTGGCCTTTTGTTTTTTTTCACTCGTTCAACGTGGTGTTATTCGTGATGAGTACGTTGTTCGGTATCTCGCCGGTCACTGGGTTGAGTACATCGAAGTTGGCTTGTTCTGTATTGGATTGAGCAGTCTGGCTATGAAGTTGCTCAGTACGATTCGCCAGAAAAACAGTCTCGTTGATTGCTGCTTAGCTGCAACTCCATCAGGTGGACAGCACCCTTCCGAGGCAGATGGCTTACAGCGGCAAGTCGTTGGCGGCACGAGTGGAGAGAGTGCTTATCTTCCAAAGAGACTTCGCGATGGGCTCGACTTTGTTATTCGAACAGGAAAGGCTGATGATCTTGAGGATCATCTCAAGTATCTAGCTGATATAGACGGAGCTCGTGCCCATGCCAGTTATGGTCTTGTTCGATTCATTGTCTGGGCAATTCCTATTATGGGTTTTCTCGGTACTGTAATAGGTATCACGGTTGCGATAGCAAACCTTTCGCCAACAGAGCTTGAGAATATCTCAGGAGTTGTTGCTGGTTTAGGTACTGCATTTGATACCACAGCAACCGCCTTAGGTCTGTCAATGGTATTAATGTTTACGCAGTTTGTCATCGAACGCGTTGAACAAGGACTACTTGATCAAGTTGATGAGCAGGCATGGGATTCACTTGCTGGGCGTTTTCAAACAGATGGTATTGCAGATGGGTCTGCACTCGCTGTTGCGAGACTCGGAGACGCTGTCGGCAAAAGTTCGGCAAAGCTTATTGAGGCACAGACACACTCGTGGCAAGAGCTTCAAGGTGTCGCCTCAAATAGTCTGGAAAATGTTTTTGGTAGTTTGGGAGAACGTCTTCAAGAAACACTCTCAGGTTCCCTTGATGAAACTTTAGGAGCCTGGAAAGAGTCGCTTGTAGAAGCACATCGTGTTTTGGCCAACGAGCGGGATGGCCGTTGGGAACATGCGGGGCAAATAATGGCAGATGCCGCTGTGGCGTTTGATAAGCAGCAGGCTGCCGTTGCGAAGCAGTCAGCAGCACTTGAGAAGGTTATCGCGATGCTCAGCGAAATAGTATCAATGGAGCAGAAGCTTGAGAGTAATTTGAATGCCGTGACAGCGAGTGGCCGGTTTGAAGAAGCGATCATCTCGCTTTCTGCTGCGACACAACTTCTGGCAGCTCGAAGTCCGAGCGTTGCTGGCAGCAAGCAAGCATTGCTTGCTGAGGACAATACCCCTGTTGAGAAGGTTGCATGAGAAGGTCTCGTACACGAGAAGGCACGGCGATCTCGCTGTTTCCTTTTCTTGCTGTTTTGTTGTGCACAATGGGAGCGCTGCTTGTCCTGTTGGTGTTGTTTGGTAATTCAATAAACCAGCAGGAAGACGCTTTGGCTATTGAGCAGGCAGAGCAGATCAAAGCAGAATTAGCAGGCAGGGCCGACAATCTTTCATGGCGGCTTGAGCAATTGACTGGCATGCGTTCCAAGACAAATGACGAACTGGAGTCTTTAAGGCTGCAGTTGGCTGGTATTGAAGAGAATTCAAGAGAGTTGTCAGCCAACCTCCAAAGTTTACAAAAAGTACAAGAGAATCTATTCAGGAATGACAGCTTTGATAGTCCGACTGACAATGAACTTCTAACGCTTGAGGAAAAGTTAACGTCAGCGCGAGAATCTCTTGATGAAGCGCGGAGAGAAAGAGATTCGAAGCCACCAGCATACGCTGTGATTCCGTATGAAGGACCTTCGGGGACACATCGTCGCCCGCTTTTTATAGAATGCTGTCTAGACGGAGTGTTTTTGCAACCAGAGGGTATTAGGTTGAACCCTGATGACTTTGATGGCCCGCCAGGGCCTGGTAACCCATTGGCGAGTGGTCTTCGTGCAGCACGGGAATATCTTGCAAGGCAGTCAATTTCGCAGGATGACCCCGGCCTGCGTCCCTACCCTCTATTGATTGTCCGGCCGTCTGGTGTGATGGCCTACTATGCTGCTCGAGATGCAATTTCGTCGTGGGGTAGTGATTTCGGATATCAACTCGTTGAGGAGGACTGGCGACTTGCGTTTCCTGAAAAAGATCTCGCGTTGCGAGATGCAGAGCTGCAAGCAATCAACGAGGCGAGAGATCGGCTCAAGTGGCTGACGCAGACACGGTCTAATATTCGTCAGAGAAGTCCTGTGAGGAAACAGTATAGAGCTGCTTCGGTTCGTGGCGGTGCTGTTGCCGTTGGTGGTCCATCTGTCTTGGGAGATCAGTCTCAATGGGATTGGTCCAAGCAGCAGGCGAAATCCGGGCGAGCCAGCGGTGGTCATACGCTGCAGGGTCAGGGGACGAATAGTCAGGGACAAGTTTCAACAAATGCGGTTGTAGGGCGGCCGTTGAGTGCTGGAGAAAGCTCTGGTGGAAGTCATTTTGGTAAAGGCCAAAGTGAAACTGGTATTGGCCATGGTGATGGGGGGTCAGTTTCTACCGGCAGTCTGACTGGACTTGCTGGTTCAAGCCCGCCGCATGGTATGGGTGGTGAAGATCTGGCTGGTGACTCACACTTTGGAAATGGTCAAGGAAAGGAGATATCATCCGTTGATGGACGTTCTGGTGGTGGTCATGGCAGATCGAAAGATGGCTCCAACGCAACGCAGCGAGGAACTGACGAAGGATCACCCGGTGGAACTGAAGTGGCTTCATCAGGTGGTCAGCAAGGCGGAACCTCAGCTCCTGGTGGTGTCGGTTCTGGCACGTCTTCTGCGCAAAGTCAAAGTAATACAGCCGGTGCGCCTGGCGGCTCTGCTGGTGGCGGAGTGCCAATGCCACTCGGTATACAAGCCGGGACGAACGCTGGGTCGTCAGCAATGTCGAGTACCACATCGGGTGAGCAGAGCGGTGCAAGCGGCTCGTTGTCCGGCTCTCGGGGGAGCGATTGGGCAAGCTTTGCGACATCGGAGCGATATATCCCGCTTACCCGTCCTATTCAGATCGAGTGCGCTGCTGAAGAGTTACGTCTGTTTGACGATACAGGCAATCGGGTCGTGTATCGGATACCCGTTGCGGGGCCAACTGTTCAATCTATTGATTCTCTAGTGATCGCGATTCGTCAACGCGTTGAGAGTTGGGGTATCGCGGGAGACAGGTTGTACTGGAAGCCGGAGTTGGTTCTTACAGAGACCAAAGATGGTACGGGCCGGCGAGAAGACGTCCAGGCGTTACTCGCAAATAGTGGTATTGAAACAAGGCAGAAGCAGGCATCTGACGCAGTCCGGCGTTTGCCGCCCGCCCAGCCTAGAAAAAGAAGAATTCGTCGAACAGCACAGCTTGAAACTGCCGCAATGAGTCCGGAGGTAGGTCTATGATCAGACAGCGTGAAAGCCGCATAGATGCCGGTGGGCAAGATTCATTTCTCGACATTGTGACGAATATTGTCGGCATTCTTATTATCTTGGTGATGGTCATTGGTGCACGAGTTCAAACCATTTCGCTTAAGCCAAAAGACCAAAGTAGTCCCGATGTTTTGAAATTGATGCAGGAGGTTGTGCGTCTGGAAGATGCAGTGGTTGCCTCTGAAAGTGAGTTGATTGATCTTGATAAACAAGGCGAACAACTGACCCTTACCGTTGCGGATGCTGGCAATGGAAGAATGCATCTGATTACAGCTGTTTCTGCGACGCGACGGGACGTTGAAGAGAAAAAGCTTAAAATTGATGAAGACAAAGCTGAGCGGGTAGAAATGGTAGCTCGAAGTGATCGTCTCCGAGATGAGATTGAACAGTGCAAGCTTGAGGCAGAGGGCATCAGCCATGCTCCACAGGAAACCAAAAAACTTCTTGCATATCCAACGCCGGTTGGTCGGACAGTAACAGGGGATGAGTTACATTTTCGTCTTGCAGCTGGTCGCATAGCATATATTCCACTTACGGAATTGTTTGATCGGGCCAAAGCAAGGACGCAAAGGAGCAGTGGGGGGTCTCTTGCATCAATGGAATCACGAGTCGAGACCGTTGGCCCAATTCAGGATTTTGCGCTTGATTACGTTATTGAAGTTCAGATCAACCGAAGCATAGGGCAGGTCTATGTGCGAAGTCGTGAGTGGGTAGTGAAGCCGGCCTATTATGATCTTGGTGAAACGTTACCTGACGCGTTAGCTCGGCAATCTCGCTTCCGTAATATTCTCGCAGGGGTGACCCCAGCAACCACGGTAACTCTTTGGTGTTATCCGGACAGCTTTGAAGAATATCTTGCTGTCCGAGAGGAGCTGCATCGCCTGGGTGTTTCTGCCGCCTGTCGTCCTCTGCCAGAGGGGGCTCCCATTGGAGGTTCCGCTGAGGGCAGTAAGTCCGTTGCTCAGTAGACGAGCCTGAATCGTGAATGTCTAAAAAATTGATGTTTGGATCAGCTGTGTTACAAGAGGGAGAAGCTGCTTTTTTCGGCTCACCACATTTTTTAGAGCATACAAGCCGGGATCAATTCGGGGGTAGTTGATTTCTTCCCAGGCCTGGGTTTCTCGAGATAACAAGAGAAGTGATCCATTGCTCACGACATCAGTTACTAATAGTGCTGAGAAATCAAGATTGCTTTGTGTGGCATAATCAACCAATGCTGAGCGAAGTTCATCTTTTCTTTCCCAGAAGAGATCAAACCCAGTTTCTTCGATTTGTGAGATTGAAAACCGAATGCCTCGTTCAATAAACTCTTTGCAGTCCTCTTGAACAACACCATCAGGAGTGCTTGTTCGAAGTGCTGAGCCAATTTCAAAGAAGGTTCGGGCGAAATCATCAAGGTCAATGCTGCATTGTTGTCGAAGCCATTTGAGTATCGATCGGTCAATTTCGGTAGTCGTAGGGCTCTTCAGAAAGAGGGTGTCTGAAATGATACCTGATGCCATGCAGAGCGCGATTGCATGTGTGGGTTTGATCCCGGCATCACGGTATTGGCGGGCGACAAGTGTGCATGTGGAGCCAACAGGTTCGTTTACGAAACGTATTGGTTGCGATGATCGTAATCCACCCCCAAGTCGGTGGTGATCAAGCACCTCGATGACGTCGGCTTCTTCAATTCCGGCAACGGCTTGTGTGAGGTCGTTGTGGTCAACTAAGACAAGCTTTGGTCGGGGAGGATTAATAACGTCTGACTTAAACGAAATTCCAGCAAGGAGTCCGTCGTCACCTACCACCGGGAAGACCGGTTGTTTTGATCGTTCAACAATTGACCGAGCTTCAGACACTCTCATTTTTGCAGGAAGCGTGACAACCTGTCGGTCGACAGCGGGATCAATGAATTGTGAGGAACGTATCCGGGTTGTTGTGTTGACAGTATCAAACGGACTTAACAAGACCGAGACACCTCTTGCTTTTGCCAGTTCCGCAAGGCCGGGGCTTAAGTCAAAGCCTCCCGTGATTACGAGCCCTCGGACGCCCTGCTCAATAGCAGTCAGTTGGATTGTTGGTCTGTCACCGCAGACGACGAGAGTGCGGTCTTTGTCGAATTGCTGCATCCTTGCTGTGAATCCGTCAGAACTCATTGCGCCGACCATAACAAGAAGTTCGTCACGGCGTTCTGAGTCGACTTCGTGCTGGAACGAGCCGCCAAGGGCGTTCGTAATTTTTTTCAGATTGGTAGTAACGGTTCTTGATTTTATTGGGTCTCCTTCGTCGCGAAACAAAAGTTCCATGAGGTCAAGAACTGAGAGGACACCAACAACTCGGTTGTCTGGATTGACTACAGGAATCGCTCGAAGATCCCATTCCTGCATGCGGCGATATGCCTCAAAGAATGCGTCACCAAACGACGCTGTAATGGTCTCTTTACGGCAGATGTCCTCAACTTCGGGACGCACATCCATGATGATCTTGGGGGCAGCAACATCAGCTGTTCTGAGGACATACTCAGTGCGTTTGTTCGGAGCTCCACAACAGGCGGCGAGTGCATCTGGTTTCCCTGTCTGCCGAAGGAGGTCAGCGTATGCTATTGCCGAACAGATTGCATCGGTGTCAGGGTTTCGGTGTCCGAAGACAAAAAGGCTCATGGAAGGAGAGGTCCGAATAGGGGTGTTGGTCTAGATTCTGTGAGTCAAGGTTACTGGCTGCCCTATCATACCGTGTTTGCCTTAGGGGAAGAGGAAGTCGAAGTGGTTGTCTGTCTTGGAGGTGAAAGAAAGCACTCACGCCAGTACGCAGTAGTTCTTTCAACGACTATAGCATTTCGGTAGACTAGCTGTAATCGTAGGTTTGATGTCTGAAGGTAATGGGGATTTGGGTATGAAATTATTTTCTTTTTGTGTGTGGATGTTTGGCGGCCTGTTTGTCGTGTGCTGTGTGAACGCCGAGCAGCCAAATATTGTGATCGTAATAGCTGATGATCAGGGGTATGGCGACCTCGGTCATACGGGCAACTCAATTATTCAGACTCCATATATCGATGCACTTGCCGCGGAATCAACAAGTCTCACCGACTACCATGTGGCGCCAACGTGTTCGCCAACTCGGGCTGCACTGATGACAGGGCATTGGACAGATCGTACTGGTGTCTGGCACACCATTAACGGTCGATCAATGCTTCGAGAGAACGAGGTGACTCTCGGTCAATTATTGAAAGACAACGGGTACAGCACCGGTATGTTCGGCAAGTGGCATCTTGGTGATAATTATCCCTACCGTCCAGAAGATCGTGGATTTGATGAAGTGTATCGGCATGGTGGCGGTGGTGTTGGACAGACTCCTGATGTTTGGGACAACGCATATTTCGATGGTTCGTATTTCCACAACGGTACAGTCGTGCCGGCAAAGGGATTCTGTACAGATGTCTTTTTCAGGCAAGCGAAGAGTTTTATGAAAGAACAGGCGGAGGCAGGAAAGCCATTCTTTGCATACATCAGTACAAATGCACCGCACGGTCCCCTGCACTGCCCTCAAAAATATCTCGATATGTACCCGGATCAGAGTGCAAAGATCGCAGCGTTCTTTGGAATGATCACAAATATCGATGATAACGTCGGAGCAACCCGACAATTTTTGGAGGAGTTGGGTGTTGCTGACAACACGCTCTTTATTTTTACGACCGATAATGGAACGGCCACAGGTAATGAAGTTTTTAATGCTGGCATGCGCGGCAAAAAAGGCAGTGAATATGATGGTGGGCATCGTGTTCCATTTATCGCACACTGGCCGGCAGCTGGCTGGAATACAGAACATCATTGCGACATGCTCTGCCATGCGGTCGATGTTGTGCCAACGGTTGTTGGTCTTGCTGGAGGGAAGAGGCCTCAGTCGCTCCGGTGGGACGGTGTTTCGATTGAAACGTTTCTAGACCCGGAGAAAAATCCAGCGGTCGGAGACCGAATGCTCGTGACAGATTCACAGAGGATTCGTGATCCAATCAAATGGAGGAAGACGGCAGTGATGTCACAGCAATGGAGGCTTATCAACGGAAATCAACTTTATGAGATCAAGAAAGATCCTGGTCAAGTAGAAGATGTGGCTGCTGCACACCCGCAGCAGGTGGAAAAAATGAAGGCTTTCTATGACAGTTGGTGGAATGAGTTGGAGCCAACTTTTCTGCAGACGACTGAAATCTATCTTGGTGCGTCTGAGGCTCCACGAGTCACATTGACATGCCATGATTGGATTGGCGGCACCCCTCCATGGAATCAGCAGATGGTCCGTGCAGCAATGGGCTACCGCAAAAAAAATCCTGGACGAAAGAACCGAACAGGAGAAGATTTGGTTCAGGCAGACACTGGAAGCTTCTGGGCTGTCAAAGTTATGGCACCCGGTGACTACGTATTCGAGTTGAGACGGTGGCCGACGGAAGTCAGTAAGCCTCTTGCGAGCAGTCTTCCGGCAGGCGACGCTGTTCCGGGAGCAAGTAAGGCATTTCGTGAAACGCCTGGTGAGGCAATACCCGTTGTCTCCGCCGGGCTACGACTCAATGGTGACGTCAAGGCAACAGCATCTGTTGCCAAGGACAGCCAAAGCGTTCAGATGTCTCTATCGCTTCAAACAGGCTCGTACGAACTTGCACCATTCTTTCAGACAGAAGATGGCAAAGAGGTCGGAGCCTATTATTGTATCGTGACAGGTCCGAAATAACCTCTTGCCGTTGATGGTGCTACGACACCAGGCTGTTGGGTGGCTGGCGTACGGGTGGTTGGTTGACGGGATATTCCGTTGTTTCCCGAATCGCGGACTCTACTGCATGGAGAAGCTCGGTGAGTTCGGAAGAGCTAATTGATAACGGTGGCATGATGACAACCGTATCGCCGAGCTGTCGTAAGAGTGCTCCATGTTGCCGTGCGGCCAGGCAGGCTCGCGTCCCCATCGCATTTTCCCAGGGGTAAGCGTGCCCGGTCTGTTTATCGGCCACAAGATCAATCCCTGCAACGAGCCCACATTGCCGGGTATCTCCAACATGAGGTAGCTGTGCGACTTTTTTTACGAGATACTGAAGTTGTTCTATTCGTTCGCGAAGGGTTTCAAGGAGCCGTTCTTCTTGAAAAATATTCAGAGATTCAAGTGCGACCGCAGCTGCTAGAGGGTTTCCTCCAAACGTATGTCCGTGATAAAAAGCACGTCCGTCTTTATGGCTACCAAGGAAATTTTCCCATACCTTTTCGGTTGTTATCGTTGCAGCCATGGGAAGGTATCCTGCGGTGAGCCCTTTTCCGAGACATAAGATGTCCGGGGAGACGTCTTCCTGTTCACATGCAAACATTGTCCCAGTTCGCCCGAAGCCAACTGCTATTTCATCTAAGATCAGAAGAATGTCATAGCGGTGAGTAAGGTCCCGCACCGCTTTAAGAAATCCCGGTGGGTGGACAAGGATGCCACCAGCCGCCTGCACCAGAGGTTCCATGATCAGTGCGGCAATGCTGTTGCCGTCTTGTTTGAAAAGTTGGTCAAGGTAAGACAGCGCTTCCGCCGCTGTTGTTTTGCTACTACTCGGGTCAGTTCGTGGGCCACCATCAGCTGTTGGGGACATTGATGCTGTCATGCCAGGAGTCGGTACGCGAATAGCTTCAAATGTCAGGGGTGAGAAAATTGAAGTAAATCGATCGACTCCACCGACGCCAATCGCACCAAGAGTATCGCCGTGGTAGGCCTCACCAAGCGACACAAAACGTGTTCGTTGTTGAGCAGGCTGTTGCAGGGTTACCCCCTGCAATGGAAGAGACTGTTGCCAATACTGGAATGCCATTTTCAGGGCTGCCTCGGTGGCAGATGATCCATCACTTGAGAAAAAAACTTTCGCAAGAGGTTCTGGTGTTATTTCAACAAGTCTTTTTGCGAGAAGCGTCGTTGTCGGATTTGAGAGTCCGAGATTGGTGGTATGGGCGACCTTGTCGAGTTGCTTGTGAACTGCTGCATCAAGTCGAGGATGTCGGTGGCCGTGCACATTACACCACATGCTGGAAGAGCCATCGATGTAGCGTTTGCCTTCTGTATCAAACAGGTAGACTCCTTCACCACGTTCGATAAGAAGTGGTTCGTATTCCGCCATCTGGGTAAAGGCGTGCCATACGTGGTCTTTATCCCACGCGTGCAATTCTGTCTGGTTGGCCTGTTGGTTCAGCATGTTCATTCGAAGAGAAAATTTGTACAACTTGTTATACAAAATACCACGGCATTGTACCGAGTGTTCCTCTCGGAAAACTGGTGACTGCTTATGTCTCTTGTGACAGAAGTGTGTATAAGCCTGTAAGCATTTTGGTAGCAGGAGACGGTAAATCTGTACAATTAGGCTGTATTGCTGGGTGCTTTGAACTTCATTGCCTATCTTTATAGAGAGGCGGTGCCTTCAGTAAGATAGAGTATCCAGTCGACATTAATTTGTAGAAGATATGGCTGAAATTCCAGTCGTAGTGTGTTGAAGTACAACGTGTTTTTGAATGGAATGCCTGTGGATCGCCCGCATATATTTTGTTGCCCTGGTTTGAATTTTCTTCGAAGCAAGATGTCAGCGATCTTGGGGTTTGGGCTGGTGCTGGCAGTCTTGCTTGTTTCTGGATGCAATTCAAAGGCGGCGATTCGGAGTACCGATATCCGCCGCTATGTTGCCCCGAAAGAAAAGACATTGTCTCCCGGAGATATTGCCCAGCAGACTCGTCGGCCTAGTGAGAAGCGGTCTCGGGACATCGACTATGAAATTCCTGAAGGATGGAGTGAGTTGTCGGGACCAACTGGTATGCGTCTTGCGACACTGGCGATTGGTGATGGTGAGGAAGTTTCAATCATACCAGCGGCGGGAACACTTCGGAGTAATGTTGAGCGTTGGCAGAAACAACTCAATGCAGAAGCGTCTACTGAAACCATTACAGGTTTGGTCGATGCGGCAATGGCGAAAGCCGGCAGTGTTGATGTTCAGGGGAAAAAGGCAACGGTTGTCTTGCTCACGGCGTCTGGTGATGAAGTCGGCGACGACGTGGAGGCGATCTTAGGAGGCATACTGCCGATGACTGAAGAGATGACCTTGTTCGTTAAATACAAGGGATCTTCTGTCATTGCTAAAAAAGAGCAGAAAAAGTTTCTTGCATTCATGGCATCGTTGCGAATAGCTGCTGCTGAAACAGTACCGGTGGAGTGAAGAAAAAAGGATTTTGATTATGGCGACAGGTAGTGTGCCTTTACAGCGTTGGTCTTTGCGTCAGCTGACAGAATTTTCTGTACAGGATGCCGCGTGGCAGGGCCTACGCGCACTTGGGTCATTGAAAATTACGGTTGTGATGTTTCTTGCAGCAACATTTCTGTTGTTTGTGGGAACACTTGCTCAAGATGAGAAAAGTCTTCCGGAAGTGAAGGCTGAATATTTCAACTGTTGGGTTGCACAGGTTCCATTTTCAGATTTTTTCCCAGTGACTGTTTTCGGTGAGTCAACGCTTGTTGGGTGGTTTCCCTTTCCTGGAGGGGCAACCATTGGTTTTGTCATGTTGGTGAATCTTATCGCGGCAAAAGCAACACGGTTTCACATTGCGTCCAAGGGTTCTCGGTTACTCTGGGGAACAGTTGTGTCAGTTGTTGGTGGGCTGCTGGCGTTGCTCGTCATTTTTACAGGGCATCAAACAGATGGGCTTCAGGGTAAGCCGCCGATCGAGTACGGGACAGTCTGGCGGCTTATGCAAATAGGGTCCGCGATCGCGGCGGTTGGTCTCGCTGCCGTTGCGTGTACAGGGAAATACAGGCGGCTTGTACGAATTTCTCTTGCAGTTGCGGCACTCAGTGCTGGTGGTGCTGCTGTTGGCATGTTGTTTGGTGGTGAGTCGTGGCGAATGAATGAGCCAGGTCTGCGCATCATGTGGCAGTTGATGCAGTCGAGTGTCGCGTCCCTTGTCTTGCTGGCAGGCCTTATTATGGTGTTCGGTGCTCGTGGCGGAAATGTATTAATTCATATTGCCGTTGGCATGCTGATGTTTGGGCAGTTTGCTTTTGGTGATCGTCAAATCGAGGAACGTCTGAATCTGGTGGAGGGGCAGTCATCCAACATGGTCTGCCGCACTGATGAAATTGAGCTGGCGTGTGTTCAGGTAGCTCAAACTGGTGAGAAGTCAGAATCTGTGACGGCGATCTCTGGTCGGTTACTCAATGCCAGGGCCGGTGGAGATGCCCTCGTGTTGGATGATCTTCCTTTTGATATCAAAGTGCTCGAGTACTTTCCGAATGCGTCAGTGACACGGGTTGGGCCATTCGCTGAAAATCTGGCAACAACGGGCCTCGGTGCAAGCTGGCTTGCTATGCAAAGACCACCTGAGGGTGGAGTCTCGTCGAAAAGTAATGTTGCAGCAGTGTATGTGCAGCTCGCTGATCGAAAGAGTGGTGAAGATCTCGGTGTGTTTCTTGTGCCACAATTTCTGAATGATCGCAGTCAGTTGTTTATGGAAGTAGATGGAGATGTTTGTGATTCAATCAAAACATCCTTCGGACGGTGGCGTTTACAGCTACGATTTCGTCGAGAATACAAGACGTACGAAGTGAAACTCGATGACGTTCGACGGATAAATTACTCGGCAAGTGAGACCCCTCGCGACTATTCCTCGTTTGTGACCTTTACGGATGAGTCAACCGGAGCGGAACAGCCGGGCCGCATCTGGATGAACAATCCGGTCAGGTATCGTGGAGAGACCTTCTATCAGAGTAATTATTCCAAGGTGCAACTTGCCGATGGCAGCATCAGTGAGATGACGGGCTTGCAGGTTGTGGAGAATGCAGGTTGGCTGATTCCATATGTTGCATGCGTGCTTGCTTTCTGGGGCATGTTGGCTCATTTCGGAGGAACATTTGTTCGATTTGCAGATCGCCATGAACGAGAAGCGGTGAATGAGGAACAAAATAGTGAGCGTGGGTCATTCACTGATACGACAACGAGGGCGAGCAAGAAAGAGATTCGACGTGAGGGTGACCGCAGGAGGTCATTGAAAAACAGGTACTGGTTTGCACCAGTACTTGCGATCTCTCTTGTCGGATTGATTGCAGTGCCAGCTGCACGGGTAAAGAAAATATCTTCTGATGAATCAGATTGGAAAAGTGCTGGTGAAATCCCAGTTATGCATGAAGGCCGTGTAAAACCTCTTGACACTGTTGCACGAAACACGTTGCAGTTACTGAGTAATCGAACGTCAGTGAAGATGCCAGCCTCTGAAAAGGGGCCACGCGGGACGGTCTCAGCAAGCCAGTGGCTTCTTGCCGCGATGGCAGATGCGGACTGGGTCGGAGATGCACCTGTTTTTCGGATTGATGCCCGTGAAGTGCTCGATTTGTTTGATCTGACCCGGCGGTCTGGGCATCGGTACACGCTGAATGAGTTACAAGGGGGCAGAGAAGCTCTGCAGAAGCAAATTGCGAAAGCTCGGGAGGTATTGCCAGAGAAAAGAACATTTTTTCAGAAAAAATGCGCTGAGATTAATCGAAAGATAATGGTCTACGATGTCATTCGATTTGCCTATGACACGCCGGCACCACCACGCATTGATGCCTCTGATGAAGAGTCTCGGCAAGCAGCAATCGAGCAACTACGGTTGACCATACAACGTTCCCGTCTCCTTGATAAGGAGCATCCACCAGCGGCTATTCCACCGGACGGTGTGGAAAATCCAGAGCAGGTTGCGGCAGGCCCTGCAGGTGAGTGGCAGTCGCTTTATTCTGCAGTCACCAGAGCAATGGTAGCGCGGATGTTTGATGGCCGAGAAGGTCAGCCAGCCTACCGGCCAAACCCGGCGATCTTTCCATTTATGGAGCTTCTCGCATCAGTCGAAAAACAGCCGAGTGTTTTCAATGCAAAATTGGTTGATTATAAAAACGCTATTCGTCCGTTTCCGATTGTCCAAGAGACAACCGATAAAACTGCTTT
>CAJXFK010000039.1 GCA_913052575.1 uncultured Planctomycetaceae bacterium | reverse complement strand
CACAATTCAGGGCGTGGTCGCCGCCTGTAGAAAACGCCCTGCAGCGGCAATACTTGAAGGGCAGGACAGCGTGGTATGCTGTAGATACCGTAGGCCGCTTCGGGGTCCCTGGCATTGTCTCCTAATCGGGATTCCAGGGTACGAAACTGCCTATAAACGGAGGGTACGCGAACGGCTAGCAGCCACATTGGAATTGTGGTGCCCAGCAATGGGTTGTGGGTTCGAGTCCCATGCCCTCCGCCTTCGCCCTTTTTCCTTTCCCTTATTATTTGGTGATGTTCCTTGCATGGCGGTTCTTCTTGAGATTCGAAATGCCTCCAAACGATACGGCGAACAGGTTCTGCTCGATGAGGCCTCAGCAACAATTACAGATGACGGTAAGGTAGGGTTTGTCGGCAGAAATGGTGCAGGGAAAAGTACTCTGCTAAAGGTCATACTCGGTGAGGAAGAGTTGGACGGTGGTGAGGTTATTCACCACCCACGATTACGACTCGGTTACCTGCGCCAACATGATCCATTTCATCCGGATGAGTCTGCACTTGATTTTCTCGTGCGCGATAGCCACCAGCCCGACTGGAAATGCGGTGAAGTCGCTGGGCAATTCGAACTAAAGGGTGATTACTTACACGGACCAGTTCGGGAACTCTCCGGCGGCTGGCAGACACGTGTCAAACTTGCCGCATTACTGCTGCATGAACCAAATCTACTTCTTCTTGATGAACCAACAAATTTTCTTGATCTGCGGACACAAGTTCTCCTCGAACACTTTCTTCGCGGTTTCCGTGAAGCCTGTTTGATTGTCTCGCACGACCGTAGCTTTCTTACGGCTACCTGTGATCGGACGCTCGATCTGTCAAAAGGAAAGCTCACGACTTACCCTGGGAAAATCAGTTCCTTTTTGACACAACAGCGTGAGCATCAGGAGCATTTGCAAAGAGTAAATGCGACTACCCTCGCAAAAAAGAAACAGCTTGAACGATTCATCAATAAAAATCGCGCAAAAGCATCGACAGCATCGCAAGCCCGCTCCAAGGCGAAACAACTCGAAAGGCTTGAACTCGAAGATCTTGAGTCAGTATCTCCAACAGCTGCAATACGCTGCCCAGAAGTAACTCCACGCCAAGGTGCGGCCATTCGCTGTCAGAATCTGACAATTGGGTATGACGACCATACAGTGGCTAAAGAAATTTCTTTAGAGATCGACCACGGTGCCCGTGTTGCTATCGTTGGTGATAATGGACAAGGCAAAACAACTTTTCTCAGAACGTTAGTGGGTTCGCTCGAATCGAAAGAAGGGCGGATCAAATGGGGTTATGGTTGCGACGTTGGAACCTATGCTCAGCATGTCTACACCACCCTCCCTGAGCACGAAACCGTACTCGATAATCTGCAGCGGGTATCGGCAATGGGGACACCCACACAGCGAATTCTCAACTTGGCAGGCGCGATGCTGTTTCGAGGCGCGGCAGTTGAAAAGAAAATCAAGGTACTCTCTGGAGGAGAACGAGCACGGCTTTGTCTGTCTGGCTTATTGCTCGGGGGATACAATGTGCTCGTGCTCGATGAGCCCGGTAACCACCTCGATGTTGAAACTGTTGAGGCACTTGCCAGCGCACTGTGCTCGTATGGTGGTTCTGTAATTTTCACAAGCCATGACAGAACTTTTGTGAATGCGGTTGCCACAAATGTGATTGAAGTGGGAGGTGGGCATGTTGTTCATTACCCAGGATCCTACAAACGTTATGTAGAACGGATTGAAAAAGAGGTAGATGATGCTGAAGGGCTTCGGGCAGCTGAAAAGCCCGCTGGTTCCGCAGGTGGAAAGCGGCGGACGTCCGGAGGACAAGATGTGCGCAAGCGTCGGAAAGCTGTCGCAGCGATAGAAAAAACAGTAGCACGACTTGATGCGGATAAACGAGATAAACAGCGACGTATGAGTAATGTCACTGACCCCGAAGAAGCACTACGTCTCCACAGTGCGCTCCAGAAAGTTGAAAAAGAACTCGCCGACGCAGAGGAAAACTGGCTTCTCCTTCAGGAAGATGACGGGGCTTGATCGCCTTCGTTGTCAGGTGTGAAGCAGGCTGCCCGTATCGAGGTACGTTTCTAGTGCTCGCAAGGGAACATCGATCCAGTCTGGACGATAATGAATTTCATACCCAAGTTCATAGATAGCCTTATCAAGCATAAATGCATTGAAAAGAGCCATTCGATCTTTTTCATTATCGGAATAAAAGCAAGCACCGACCGATTCAATTTCATAAGCTTCCAGGAAAGTACGTACCAGTTCAGTCGCAGAGTATTGGGCGGTGCCTGTTCTGTGTGCCTGAAAACGTTCCTGAAAACATAGATAGTCGAAGGACCTGCTCATGCCTGCAAGGTCTTTACATACACTTGTTCTGCGGCGGCGTTCCGTGAGTGCTTTTTGTGGTTCTCCTTCGAAGTCGATAACTTCGATACGTCGGTTTTCTGGAGTGATGAGGATCTGTCCGAGATGATAATCGCCATGAACGCGAATATACGCGGACGTTTGTGGCGAGGTGATTGCTTTGCGTAGTGCATCGTTGATCAAGACATGATGTGAAAGCACCTGATCAATCCGATGCCGCACCGATGGTGATAGCTCAGCTACACGCACCGCGTTCCACACGTTTTGGGCGTGATCCACCATGGCATTGGCAGTGGTTTCCCTGTCAGACAATAGCGGAACGACTGGGGCAAAGGCCGATGACGAGTCTGTGTCTGTTAACGCCTTGTGCATTCCAGCAGTTCGTTTTCCTACTTCGGCTACTGTGGCCAAAAGATGATCAAATCCATTTTCATGGTTTGATAGTTGGTCGAGCGAGTAGTCCCACAGGCTTGTTGATCTGGGAATAAATTCGTGGAGTGTTGCCACCGTTCCCCCCTGCCCTTCCCGCTGCGGGGTATATTCGAGCCACCCAACGAGAGTTGGTGTGTTAGGCCATTTTTTCTGAGCTAGATAAGTTCCAATTTCACTTTCTGGATGAGTTCCTGTCGAGAATGTCCTGAACCACTTTGCCACATAATGTGTCGATACGGTGTCTGAGTCGAAGGCACGTATATGAGCTGAGGTGTTTGATGCATTGGCACCAAGTGGTGAAACTGCAAGACGTTGGATATCGTAATCATGCAATAAGCCAGTGTGAATCAGATGCCCCCTCAGGCTGCCGCACGATGTTTGGAGTACTTTTCTTTCAAGCACCTGCTCTAGCAGCCAAGCATGAAAACATTCGTCTTGTGTCGCATCATGGCACAGTAACGTACCGTCTTGATCCCGTGTGTACTGCACAGGAGCGACACATGTGATCTCCGCAGTATCGGTATGAAATCCAAGCATTTCAAGTTGCACAGGTTCATTGCGTAATTCATGACCGGGTAGCACGATAGAATCAATACAGCGAAGCCGGTGGTCTCTATCAGAGGTCCGCTTATAGCCGAACCACCGGCACTGAGGTAGCCATCTCGCGAGTGCATCATGTTTTTCCCTAGCGGTCTCATGCATGGGCATCATTTTCAAGACGCTGGATTTCAGAGCCGGGTACTAGGTTGAGTACAACCACTGGGTCTGCTTGTGTGCACGTCACCGAGAAACTATCAAATGGTGTGGTTACCTCTTTGCCTGTCAGGAGGTCCGTGATCGAAAAAAATGCAGGAACCTTTTTGCCGAAATGTTCGGAACGCAATGTGACGCGACCAGTACGGGTTTTGTGTGGTTCAAGATTCACAACGACTAGTACATGATTTCCAGACGAAGGATCATAGCGAGACCAAGCCAAGAGACATTCTTCATCAATGGCTTCAATAACAGCAGGTGTGTTCAATCGGAGGGCGGCCTCGGAATTTCGAATGTGATTGAGGCGGGAAATGAACGGTGCAAGAGAATTTGTTGCTTCAAGGTTCCATTGTTTAATCTCATATTTTTCAGAATGTAGGTACTCCTCACTTCCTGGCTCCCGCGGAACTGCCTCCTGGAGCTCCATGGCGGGACCGTATATGCCCCAGTTGCCTGTAGAAAGCGCTGCGAGACCAAGACGGACTATAAACATCGCCCGCCCACCGCTCTGGAGCGTTTCGTGGAGGATATCAGGGGTGTTTGTGAAAAAGTTTGGCCGGAAAAAGTCAGATACTGGAGGTGTGGTTATTTCATACAGATAGTCTTCTAATTCTTTTTTCTCAGTTCGCCACGTAAAGTACGTGTAGCTTTGTGAAAACCCGAGCTTCGCGAGGCGATACATCGTTTTTGGCTTTGTGAATGCCTCGGCAAGGAAGAGTACATCCGGGTGGGTTTTCTGAACATCGGCCAGCAGCCATTCCCAGAAGTCGAATGGTTTTGTGTGCGGGTTATCAACACGAAAGATACGTACCCCTCGTGTGATCCATATTTCAATGGTTTTGCGTACGGCACCCCAGAGTTCCCGCCATGCGGGTGTTTCGAAATTGAGTGGATAAATATCCTGATACTTCTTGGGAGGATTTTCAGCATAACGGATCGTGCCGTCAGCGCGGTGATAAAACCATTCAGGGTGTTCCGTGACCCACGGATGATCTGGTGAACACTGAAGAGCAAGGTCGAGTGCGAGTTCCATGCCTTGGTCAGCAGCTGTACGGCGGAGGTTCTCGAAATCAGCAAGGCTGCCAAGCTCGGGGTGAATGTCGCTATGGCCTCCATCTGCTGAACCAATACCCCAAGGACTTCCAACATCCTCAGGTCCGGCAGTGACAGAGTTATTCTTTCCCTTGCGGAAGGCATGGCCAATCGGATGTATAGGTGGCAGGTAGATGACGTCAAACCCCATTGATTTGATGTATCCAAGATGCTGCGTAAAGTCAGCCAAGGTGCCATGCCTGCCACCGCTACCCCATGAACGCGGGAATGCCTCGTACCACGCACCGAATTCAGCACGTTCACGATCAACACGCAGACGCCGCGGCTGCTCAAGCCAGGTTTCGTGTACGCGATCGGCGTATGTCGCCATCAGTGCCGTTAGCTTTTGGTTGCACGCGACACTATAACCTTCAGGCTTCTGGAGAGCATTTTTGAATCTGATGAGTTCTTCTGTGATATCTGGTACGCCAAGCTTAATAACACGTTCTATCATGCGACAGCCCTCTGCGAATGCTCCTTGCAGGTCTTCGCCATGTTCCTTTCGACGTGCAAGATCTCGACGCCAAGTATCAAAATAATCTACGCGTCCGCTAACGGTAAACTCCCAGATGCCAAGTTGATCGGGTATGAATTCTGCTTCCCACCGATCGTTTCCCACTAAAATCATTGGCAGTGTCGTCCACGATGTTGTATTCGGGGGCCGTATGTGAAGAGAGCAGGATAACTCGTCGTGACCATCACACACGATGTCGGCACGTATGGTGACTGGCCGATCGATGATTCGTTTTGCAACAAAGCGACCCGCATCAACATCGGGCTCAATTCGATCAATTGCAATACGTCGAGCGGGTTCCGATAAATCGTAAACTGATGAAGGCTTCACGTCGCTGGTATCAAAGGTTGATGCGGAAAATAAAACGTCTAATTATTACCTGGCCGTCGCACACGGTTCGCTAACACCCCATCATAGAGGCGTTTTCGTAGACCAGTTTTTTATTCTGTAGTCTACAGTGCTGTCCCTTGTGAAACACCAGTCTCGACATGGAAAGTAGATCAACCTCATTCTCAGTCAGAATGCGGTCGGTGATGCTAAAAAACTATTCGAAAAGTGCGAGTTCGGTTGTCAGACCTGGTCCAAAGGCCATCGCAACACAATGATTCTTATGTTGATGCGATAACTCAGGTTTTTTCATCACCAAGAGTTGTTCCAGAATGAAAAAAATCGTAGCGCTCGACATATTTCCGTACTGCGACAAAATGTCACGAGAAGTATTGAGGCTATTGCTCGATAATTGAAGTGCTGCTTCAACCATCGTGAGTATTCTTGGTCCTCCAGGGTGAACAGCCCAATGTGACACTGCGTTTCGATGAACATGGTGTCGTCCAAGAAAGTTATCTGTGAGGCTTGGCAAAGCCTCAGCTATGCGTGACGGCACCTCAGGTGAAAGGGACATTTCAAACCCGTTATCTCCAATGGTCCACCCCATGTGGTCTGTTGAATCCGGTAATAGGAAACTCGTCTGGTCAACAAGACACCAAGTACCAGGAGCCAATCCCTCAGGAGCATCAGCTGACCGACCAATAATTGCTGCGGCTCCATCGGCAAAAATACTGTTGGCCACGATTTGTTCTGCGTCTTCAGTATATTGAAAGTGAAGGCTACATAATTCAATACAGACAATAAGTACAACTGCATGTGGGTCAGACTCTGCGTAGGCCTTCGCGACACGCAATGCATTGAATCCACCATGACAGCCCATAAACCCAATGTGTGTTCGACTAACTTGAGCCGATAGATCAAAATTTTGCATCAAGGCCACATCAATACCAGGAGCCTGAAACCCTGTACAGGAACAGGTGATGAGATGAGTAATCGCTGCAGGCTTTATATTTGCCTGCCCAAGAGCTTTTTCAACCGCCGCAGTAGACAGCGCGGTTGCCTCACTTCCATACCGTTGCATCCGCTGTGCCGTAGTTGGTCCAAGATCTTCTGGCGTTTTTGCTGGCTGAAAAAAATTCTGCGTGATTACCCCATCCTGCGATTCGTCGAGAACAACAGAACTCCGCTGTTGAATTCTGGTCTGACGGTACATCGCCTGCATTGTTCTTTCTGCGGGGGCTTTAGCACCTATTAAACTGCCAGCAAGAACTGCGGCATGATGTTGTGTTATTTTCTGCTGTGGCGTGACGGTGCCAATACCGAGAATCGCAAGGCTCATCGCACCAGTTTTGCAGAATTCTGATGCCCGGGCGACTGCTGAGTGATATTTTACGCTCGGTTCTTCAATTTTAAGAATCTCAGCGTGACGGTTCGTTGCGATTTGGCCTATATTTCTGAGTATGAGCGAACCACGTAACCATCCTGTGCCTAGTCGTAGTGATGAGGCGATCGATGAATTTGAGTCGATATTTAAAATTTCTGAGCGAACCCTTTATCACTATGCAGATGTTTCCATACGAAAAGTAGCAGTGATCACAGATGGCGATCAGGTCATGGCAACTGAACTGAGCAATGACATGAAGCGTTTTCTGCCACATCTTGCAGAACAGGCAGAGTGGCAATATGTCACAGGTGACCAGTACCAGAATGTAAATGATTTGCTAAGGATCATGGCGGAAAGCAATCCAGATCTTATCGTGACATCCCGGTGTTTAGATGAGTCAAGTCTGGTTCCTCAGCATACACTAGGCGTCTATGTAGATGTGATGACGCAGACCCTTTCCACCCCAATCCTACTCCTTCCGGGAACAGCTCCGCAGCCACATCCTCTCGGTAATCGAGCGTGCGAAGGTGTCATGGTGGTTACCGATAATCTCGCTGGTGACGACCAGCTTGTGAATCATGCTGTCGCGTGTACCGCTGCTAAGGGAACGGTTTGGCTCTGTCATGTTGAGGACGATGTACTCTTTCGACGGTACCTCGAAGCAATAGGACGCATACCAGAAATTAATACCGAACAGGCTCAAGAGTTAATTGCAGAACAGCTTGTTGCCATACCAACTCAGTATGCACAGTCGTGCATTGACGGCCTAAAGAAAGCTGGCGTTGACCGTACTATTGAGCAGATTGTTGAATTCGGACACCAGGTCAATCGTTATCGACAGCTCGTGGCACGATATCCGGTAGACCTTCTTGTAACCAATACAAAAGATAAAGACCAGCTTGCAATGCACGGCATAGCATATGCATTAAGTGTGGAATTGACTGAAGTCGCTCAATTATTGCTTTAAGCGATTCCAGCACATTCTTTTTACGCAAGGACGCAATTATTTTGATTATGTTTGTTGCCACTGTCGCTGAAGTCGGAAACGAAGTCCCCAGTTGGGTGACTGGATTCTATCTGGTGATCTTGGTTGCGATGGTTCTCTGTCTTGCCTTTGAAGACAAAATCCATGCAAAAAAATCGTTGATTGTGGGCACCTTTGCCGGGTTTTGCCTGGTCACGGAGACAATCATTGGATATTTCACGGACCGTGCACATCCAATGCTTCCGTTTGGAAATATTATCCTGCCAAACGGCCATGAGATTGGGTTACCAATTTATGTTCCGGCGATTGATTGGTCCGTCATCACAATTATCCTCGGCGCAAGTCTCTTTGTTGAGGTTACTAGCCGGTCTGGAATTTTTACGTGGCTGGCTATCAAACTCACGAAGCAATCAGGTGGGGACCCGTGGCGGCTACTATTATTTTACGGCGCGCTTACGGTCATCTTTTCAGCAGTACTCAATAACGTAACCGCAATGATTATTGTCGGGTCTCTTACGACCGTGTCACTAAGCAAGCTTAAACGAAAAGATTTGCTTCTTGGCTTTCTGCTTACAGAAGGGCTCCTGACAAACATAGGTGGCCTGCTCACGCTGATTAGCAGCGTACCGAATATCATTGTTGGACAAGCGGCAGGGATTGGATTCGTGCCATTTTTTATAAAGGCGGTGCCCTTTGTGATTGTGGCGACACTTGTAACGCTCTTGCAGGCACGCCTTACGTTTGGTGTGAAGAGTCTAACCACAGAGGAAGAGAAAAAGATTGCGGCAGACCTCGTTGCAGGCTTCGATGAAAGTGAAAGCGTCCCGTCGAAGTATTTTTTCTGGTGTTCAGTGTGCCTGCTCTTGAGTTTTATTGTCTGTCTGGCAGGACAGTCCGCGTTGCCTTGGGATCTTGATGAACTTGGCATGGGATTTGTCGCACTTTTTTTCGCCGGGTTGGCGTTATGGTTTTATAAACATGATGTTGACACATTTTATAAAGCCGTTGACTGGGATCTCCTTGGGTTTTTCGCATCACTTTTTGTTGTGATCTACGTGATGGAGCAGGCTGAAGTGCTAGCCATAATTGGAAAAGGCCTGCAGGAAATGCTGGCTCTTCCGCCGCAGGCGGCACAGGCATCGCTTCTTATCAGTGCAGCAGCAGCGAGTTCGGTGACAGATAACATCCCGCTCGCTGCCGTATTGGCGAAGATTCTCGCAACGAACCCAATCGTAGTGGGCCCAGACGGGAGTAATCCAGATTCGCCATTTTGGTGGTGTGTTATTTACGGGGCAAACCTCGGTGGCAATATTACGCCTATTGGGTCAGCATCGACTGTTGTAGCAATGACAATTATTCATAAAAATAAATTGCCACTTACCTTTGTCGGTTTTGTAAAGGTAGCAGCCGCCTTTGCAGTTGTGCAGATATTCCTTGCGATTGGCTATGTCTGGCTGACCTCGTATTTATTCTAAAGCATCATTGCATTCTCACACTATGAGTTGCCTGTAATCTTGCGAGCTATTGATCCAGCGACTGTGGGGAAACGGCAAGCTGCTCGGACTGCAGTTGTCACAAGAAAAGGACTCCGAAGTGCTAATGACACCATCCGACACCGGCGGTGATGTTGATTAAGAGCATGTTGATACGTCCTTTGATATTGTTGTGAGGCCTCTTTTGATGGACGAAGGCGTCCCTTACCGTCGATAAGTGCCTCAGTCGCAAGCCGGGCGGAGAGTAAGGCCCATCCGATGCCTTCACCTGTAAATGGTTCAACATACCCCACAGCATCACCAACTCGAAAAATACGAGTATCTTGCGAATCAACATTACCGGTATGGTGAGTAAGCTGTGGTGTGGCCCGAAGGGTGCTGTGTGGTAGAAGAGACGTGTCGATAGGGCATTCAGTGTCCTGAAATGCTTCTGTCAGAAGGCGGGTAAGTGCGTCTGCTGGCGTTGCACTCTGCTGTAAGAGAGATGGGTGCACAGCCGCTGCCACATCAATGCTGTCGTCTTCGAGACGAACAAATCCGCAGTAACCGCCATTGCCAACTGCCATGACGAGATGCCGTTCGGCGATTGCTCCACTTGTGGCAGGGAGCGTGGTGCCAAGCCCAATACGGTTGTTGGGTGGCCGATTCCGCGTGGGACGGTGAGACTCCGTATTCCCATGAATCCGTATTGCATCATAAAGTCCTGCAGCCATAAGGAGTCGTTTTGTTCTGATAGTATGTTGAGATTGGGTAGACGTTTGTACGGTCAGAGTGACATTGTCGTCATCAACCTGACAAGAAAGTGCTCGCGTATCTGGAAGCCAGGCAGCATTTGCTGCAATGGCATTTTTGGCAAGGCCGGTGTCGAGGTTTATCCGAGAAAGCACTCCACCAGTTGCATACGGTACAGAGGCACGATGTCCGTGGGAGACGATAGTCAGACCCGTAAGCAACAGGGTTGATGCCTTAAACGGAGAAGTCGTACTCTTGGAAAGATCTGCTAGCTCTGCAAGTGCCAACGGTGATAAACAACACCCACAGACCTTTGGCCGAGGCAGTGGACAACGATCTATAAAAAGAACTCGCAATTGATTTGTCGCAGCGCGTGACGCCGCCGCGGTACCGGCTGGACCTGCTCCGACAATGACAATATCCCATGGTGTTGTAGCTGCGGCCTGTACGTGAATGGAGGGACTAAGTACGTCAATGGTGGAATTAAGTATGGCTACATCCTTTGAAACCATTAGCGGTGGCTCCAGTTAACGAGGGCTCGTTCGGGCCAGGCATGACGAATGTCTGGGCTTTGAAGGCACGCTGTCTGAAAGAGAAGGCGATACTCTTTGAGTGTTCGGGCAGCTTTCACCGAGAGCGGACCATCAATTCTAGCAACCGCAGAACTCGTGAGGACTGTTGTTCCGACATAAGCAAAGAAAAGACCAAGTCGTGTCCGCAGGAGATCAGAGAACACAAAACCAATATTCGAAGCTGCTGCCATGGATTGTAGTTGTGTAACTGCTTCGGTGTCGTTCAGGTGGTGCAGGAATAATGAATGAAAAGAAACGGTGCAGGTGGGGAGTTTATCCCTGAGTACATCACATGATTGAAAAGAAACACGTGCGTTGCCTGTTGATACTGTGTGCTTGGAGCGTGCCCAGTCGATTGCTCGTTCACTGATATCAAGGCCAATACATTCAACTTGCTGAGGAAGTTTCTTTCCAAGAATTGTTGCGACAGCGGCTGTTAAGTCACCACCCCCACAGGCTATGTCGAGCACGCGGAGTGGTGCGTCATCTGACAGCGACGAGCTTCGAATGAGGGTAGCAATAGACTGTGCAACTTGTGACGCTGTCCTTGAAATAATGTGGATTCGTGCAAGTGCGTGTAATGCTTGGTGGTGCTGCTCCGAATCAAGGGACGGATCGTCCATAATTTCTAGTGGGCGTGTAACCAAAGGTGGCAACGCGGACATGACGACATACTCTCCCAGGCAATGGTTCAAAAAGCTGACCAGACGGGCTTGCTGAGACTTTTATTGTACCGGGGGGCACGGTTGGGTTTGAACGGCACCCTCGTAGAGCACTGGTGTGACGACGTTTGTGCCCATGCAAGGGTCACAAGTCTGTGAAAAAGGGTTCGTTCCTACCGTTGGTACAACCACTTGTGGCGGCATCGATGGTGAAACTACCGGAGCCGTTGGAACAATTGCACCAGGTATCGAAGTCGATTGCACTGGAGCTGCCGGATACGCAACCGGTTGAACCGGTACGGATTGTTGTGGCAGGCCAGGTTGGGGATAGACCGGAGGAGCATATGGTGGTGCGTAGGCGTATGCATTCTTCTGCCGCCAGGCACACCCTGTCGAAAGACTCATAAGGCCAAGAACAATAGCTACTACAAATACACGTGGTACAGGCATAATCATGACAGCATCCTCTACTAGCCACCCTTGCTAGCAGAGTAGAAAACGCCTCTTTTCAGAGCAAGGTCAAATTTACCCTTGTTTTGATAGCGTCTTATTCAGCAGCTTCAAAAAGAGCAATGCTCGCAGTAAACCCATGAAGGCAATTTGTATTGCCAATCGGTCCTATCTCACCCTGTGCAAAAAAACCAGCTACAGGAAGTGGTCCAAGGAGTTGCTGAAGACATGACGCGTCGTGGCTTGGTGTAGAAAAAAGGCGACGACCGCGACCGTTGCAGGTAAATACAAGTGCTCCGGCAGGTGGCTTTGTTGTTTGCCGTGTCAAAAGTGCTTGAAGATCCTCGTGTGCGGTATGCGCATCTCGAACATGAAACTGTACGGTCTGGCCGGTTCGTATCAAGTCTCCGACTGCGACTACTCCCGTCTCGGGATCCGCACCAACAACATTTCGAACGAGAAAGTCTCCGGGCTCAAAATGGTCTTGATATTCACTTGCAACGCGACCAACATGAAGTGAGCTTTTTACGAGTTGCTTGTCATGGTCATTGAGTGTCTCATAGACAGCTCGAAGCTGAACAAACGCTGGCCGTCCCCCTAGCTCTACAAGCATGTTGTCTTCGGCCTTTGTTACAACCAGCGGCGTGCCAATAGGGCGGCAGCCCTGCGAAACAACGGGCCTTATGCGAACACCACCGCCGAGAATGATGCCAACGGCGCCGCTATCATATGTTTCACCATTAATCACAAGCGTGTTACTACCTGGCTGATTGCCGCCGCTTGCCATACCACCGAGTATTGGAAGTCCTGGCCGATCTTCTCCTAAACGGGCAATGAGCCCATCAACGGGGAAGGAGAAAGGATCTGCCAAGAGCAGCATGGTCGCATCGGTCGGCCAGACGAGATCATCCGGCCAGCCGAGAAAGGTACCGCCGTCGGCTGTCTGTGAATATTCCAGGGTCAATGGTGTAATTTCAGCATTCGGTAGACGCGCCATCCAGATAGAGATCGCTGGCTCAGACTCGTATTCATCGTTGTTCGCTAAGACTGCTTCTGCAGTCGTGCCAAGGAGGTACCGGGCTGGCGCGATTTCGTTGAGCGACTCCATGGCTGAGCGAATTTCTTCACCATACTTTGCGGAAACAAATACCACCACCAAATCTGGCAGAGGCACTCCAAGTTGTTCCAGGGCTTCTTGGTACGCTGTAGAGATTGCTTCATAAAGACTCGTTGCTGTAGAGGCAGCAGCGGAGCAGCGTATTGATGCATTTGTGCAAGTTGTCGGAGTCGTTTGAATCGAGGTCATAATGTTAGTATAGGGTCCTTACAAGGTGACGTCAGAAAAGCTCTCTATCCGATCATGGTCATAGAGACTTTCAAATGGTTTATTTCCAGGGCGTATCGTTGCACCCGTTGCCATTCCCGCAGCTCTTGCGGCATCTAGTTCAGCACCAATATCACTTAAAAAAAGAATCTGCTGCGGATCGAGGCCAATATCACGTGCAATTAGCTGGTAACTTTTCGTTTCACGCTTTGGCCCCGTTGTAGTGTCGTAATGACCGCGCAGATGATGAGTTAAGTCACCAGCGGTGGTATGACGAAAAAAAAGCTTTTGTGCCTCGATAGAGCCAGAAGAATAAATACGAATATCAATTCCCGAACTGCTCCACATTGCAAAGGACTGGGGAACATCATCGAAAATGTGTGAAACAAGTTGGCCTGACTGAAATCCAGATTTCCAGATCCTCCCTTGAAGGGCCTTGAGTGGTGTGGACTTGATATCTTTATTCATCAGTCCAATAGCGGCAAGCACCACGCTACTGCAACCTTTTGCATCACGAATGTCCGCATCGATGCCTACCTCTTGGCTAAGAGCCCGTGCAGTGTCGTAGATCACCTGGTCGTCGGCATGCGACTGAAGGTATGTAGCGATATTTTTCTTCGCGTAGGCAAAAAGCACATCGTAAACAAAATCAATGGATGAAGTTGTACCCTCAACATCAAGAAGGATGGCCTGCCCCGAAAAAATAATCACGAGTTTACTCCGGGCGCACTTTTGAGATATTCCGGTCCAAGGCATAGGGGTTCGTAGCCGTCATGAACCGCATTTTCGAGATAGTGTGGTGTCCAGCCCGTTTTGTCTTGAAAGAGGCGAATTGCTCGAATTCGTCGTTGTTTACATAAGTCAAACCAATGTCGAGTGCCAAGCGGCACACTGATCATGTCACCACTCCACACCTCTATTCCAAACACTGGGCTCTCAACAGGATTGATATGAAACACACCACTACCCTGCAGGATGAAGCGGACCTCGTCTTCAGTGTGGGTGTGCTCTTTATTAAATTTATTGAGCATGTCGTCGAGATTAGGAGTATCAGGGTAGACATCAATCACGTCAGCGGTGACAAATCCCCCTTTTTCTTTGAGGACATCAATCTCAGGCTTGTAGGCGGTCAGAATATCTTCTGCGGGCGCTTCTGGATTTACTCGGTCTTCCAAGGGCCAAATGTCGTACTCAATATTGTGCCCGCCCAGAAACTTTTGTATTTCGAGCACATCTTTAATCTGTCTTGCCTCAGCTGGAATGGTGACAATGGCCATGGAACGACTCCTGTTCTCTCTTGAATATTTGTGTCATAGAAGAATGTTAGGGACACAGCGATAAAAGCTTTTGCTGCACTGTGACCTCGAAGAGAAATTCAAATATTTCGATGTGACGACGCGCTTCTGCTAGTGACTTCCCCCACGTGTAGAGTCCATGTCCCGCTAGTAGAAATCCATGGACTGGCGGTCGCTTGGAATAGGTGACACTGGACGGTTCCAATACGTCACGTATTCGCTCAGACAATTCAGCCATGTCCTGACTGTTTTGAAAAACAGGAACCTCAATCATAGTATCGTGTGTTTGAACACCCTCGAGACCTTTCAGCATTTCGTAGCCCTCAATACCGAGGACGCCAAAAGCCTGGTCGGGTTCCAATAGGTTACGCGACAAGATGGTACCCCAGACAGAGTGGGTATGAAGAATAGCCCCCGCGTCGGTAATGCATTCAGCAATCAAACAATGCAGAAGCGTTTCTGCAGATGACTTTTTGCCAGCGGCCTGTTCAGTATCGAGTAGATTTCCTGCCGCATCCACAGTTACAAAATCATTCTCGGTGAGTGAAGATTTGTCTTTTCCACTGGCCGTAATCAACAATTCTATTGGGTTTCTATGAGTGATCACGGAGTAATTACTACTCGTGCCAAGCGACCAACGCCGGGAATGAAATTCCCGGCCGATGACTCGCAATGCGGCTTTTGTATCCCCGGCCGCGATGTACTCGCCGATATTTTGAACTAACGTCGAATCGTTCATTCCAAAACCATAGGTCATTCAAAGGTGAGATCGCAAGCAGTGTGCACGGAGGCCGAACGAAACTGCCCACGAATCTGTCGAATGCGTCATGAGGAGTAGTCCAGCAAGTCAATCAAAAATCGTAAAGGTATGACGAGGCCAAGAATTCAATCCAGCGACACCCAGTTTTCAGGTGTTTCTTTCTTTCAATGTGCGATCTGAGTCTCACAAGGGCTTAGAGCTTTTTTGCTTGTCAGAACTGCTTTTGTTAAGATTGTGTGAGGAAATGGTGGGGGAGATGTTGTATTGAACAAACATGCGTGTATCTAAGCACATTCGTTCTACCGCACACGTTCTGGGGGTGAGGCAATGTCATCAGACGGTTCAGGGCCTTGGTGGTCTTTTTTTGGTGGACGCGGGTCAAAGACTGGGGTTCCTCGTAACACAAACATTCTGACTGTGTTGCGAGTAGAGCAGGCAACAAATCTGGTGAAGGCGCATCGTGGTGTCCTGCAGCTCAATGGGCTAACGTCTATTACGCCCACCGTCGCTGGTGTCCTCGCCCAGTATAGAGGAATCCTTTTTTTAAATGGCCTTCTCACAATACCCCTCCAAGTTGCGACTCGCTTAGCCAGGCACCGTGGCCCACTCTATCTTGGGAGCGTTCGTGATCTAACTCAAGACGCAAGGGAAGCGCTTCATGAAAACCCTCAGATACACTACCCGCACAGAGATTTGTATGAAGAATCACAGGGAACAGAGGGCTCAGATAGTACGTGATTGAAAAAAATGTATCTTGTTGACAGGTCTTATGAAGTCCAGTTGTTCACGTTGAACGGCGGAATAAAGAAATAAGATTCAACTGGCCAGGAGTTGTCCTCACTTGTATCTCTCCGATGAAACGATTCAACACAATTTAGACAGGTGTAGGAGTCTTCAACTTGTTTTGCCCGCGTTGGCAATTTCGGCTGTAATCTATCTTGGCGTTGTTTTTTCAAATCTTGACGGCAAGCTTGGCCTTAACCAGAAACCATACCCGGGCCCACTCTTCATTGCTGGTTGCGTTTTCTTTGTGGCAACAGTTGTGGGTCCACTTTTTTTACGCAAACTATTGAGTTCGGTACCGCAGAGCAAACTGCAGGATACATTAGCTCTCAATGCTGGCGATAAGATCTTTTATATGCTGCTACTTTCTTGTGGGCTGCTTGCTGCTGCCACCTTTATAAATATTTTTGCTTTCAGCGCAACACAGGATGCAGTACACCTCGTCGTCGCCTGCTTTTTACTTGTGGCTATTATCTCACGAATACCTTCTCAGGCCGGTTTTAAGAGGTATATCCAACAGTTTATCGAGTATGAGTAGCCTTCGACCAAACAGCTTCGAACAAAAGTACTGTTACAACTCTCTGGCTTCTACAATTCCATGTAACGGTGGATGAGGCGTGTTCTCTATTTCTTCCATCCCACATACGAAATAACTCGATGCCCAACTGCTCACACCTTCTCGTCGCTCCAACCGCATTTGAACTCTCGGCAGTGCTCGAAAAAATCCCTAAGGTGAAACTCGAACGTGCCCACTGTTGCCTTTGCGGTTTCGGCTCCATTGCTGCTGCTGCTCGTACGGCCTCACTCATTCATCAGTACAGGCCAGCTGTTGTCGTCCTGGCGGGCATAGCGGGTAGTCTGGATACGCAGTCTGATATCGGCATGTCATATGAATTTTCTACTGTAAGGAGCTACGGGATTGGAGTGGGTGCGGGTGAGAAATTTCAAGCAGCTGAGGAGATGGGTTGGAGACAATGGCCAGATAACGATGAGCAGGACGATGGAAGCTTTGGAGATGTTATTCAGTGGGAATCGTCTCGGCTTGGGCAACTCCAACATCAGAATGAGGGTGAGTTACTTTCGGTCTGCTCAGCATCATCATCCCGTGAGGAGGCTGAGCTTAGAAAAAAACAGTTTCCGGCCGCGACAGCAGAAGATATGGAAGGATTCGCTGTTGCTGCTGCGTGCACAATGTTGAAGGTGCCTTGTGTTGTTATTCGTGGTATTTCGAACATGGCTGGTGATCGTGATCAACAAAATTGGCACATTGAAGAAGCTTTGCGAAATGTATCGAACCACGTAGGTCATTTTTTAGTGAATTCCAAATGACACAAACAATAACTCTAGGTATTTCGACTTGCCCCAACGATACATTTGCCTTTCATGGATTAATGAATCAGCTCGTGGACTGGCGAGGACTACATTTCGAGATTGAACTACTCGATATTCAAGCATTGAATAACCGGCTTTTCACACAATCCTTTGATGTTGCAAAAGCAAGCTTTCATGCTGCTATCCTGCTCGCAGATGACTACGTTGTATTGCCAAGTGGATCGGCACTGGGGTTTGGTGTTGGCCCGCTGTTGTTGGCGAGTGCCCCTGAAACAACGCCTACAAACCCTGCTCAACGTGTTTTATGTCCTGGCCTACACACCACAGCGACACTGCTCTACGACCTTTTCTATGGCGATGCCGCCGATGTCCAGCATGTTGTATTTTCTCAGATCATGCCACAACTCCAAAATGGCGAAGCTGATTTCGGTGTGTGCATCCACGAAGGACGCTTTACATGGGAAACAGCGGGCCTTTTCCTAGTGGAAGATCTCGGGACACGTTGGGAACGTGAAACGGCGTCTCCACTTCCGCTTGGTGGTATTATCGGGCGACGAACCCTTGGGAACGATATTCTAACTGCCGTAAATCGCGTGATTCACGACTCCTTGTTGTATGGCCTTGCCAATCCTGAAGAGACTCTTCCAACAATGCGTCATCATGCGCAAGAGTTTGACGATGATGTGCTCATGAAACACGTTGAACTCTATGTCAATGATTGGACTGTGGATCTTGGTTTAGTCGGAAGGCAGGCAATCCAAGAACTTGCCCGGCGGACAGCCAAAGGAATTAGCAACAAACCGGGAGACCTTGAGGTATTCGACGGCTAAGGTGGTTTGAGCTCCAAACGTAGAAAACCCAGACGTTTTTGCCGCAATCACAATTTTCATGATGAAATAAATTCTTATGAAGAAATAGTGTGCCTAGAGATACGGTGCAAAAAGTCTTGCTGTACCATCTCTCACTCGCGTCAGCAGCGATCTACTATCAACGTCACTCAATGTCCGCTGTGTTGACCTGCCCATGATTTCACCAATGTGTGCATCCAGCTTCTGAGCCATAGCAGCATCATAGCTCTCAACATTGAATTCGAAATTAAGCCGCATGCTCCGTTCATCCCAATTACCACTACCAAAGAGTGTCCACGATGAGTCGACCACCATGAGCTTTGTATGATCGAACGGTGGTGGCGACATCCAAATATTGCAGCCGCGACTGAGCACCTGCCACAGGAGTGCTTCTGAAGCCCAGCCCACGAGTGCGAGGTTGTTCTGTTGAGGAAGCACGATGTCCACTTGTACTCCTCGCAACGCTGCGACGCCTAGTGCTTGGCAAATGGCATCATCAGGAAGAAAATAGGGTGTCATTATTTTTACTGACCGACGAGCAGAGGCAAGGGCTGCAATAAGAATCAGTTTTATCCGTCCGATCTCCCGGTCGTCGGGACCATATCGAATGCCACGGGCAAGACTGGTTCCAGTAAACTCCAGATTAGGCTGCCACGTTAATTTCGGATCCCCATCGCGTAGCGCACCTAACGACTCGCCAGACGCAAACGCCCAATCCTCTATAAAAACCTCCAACAATTGTGTGACAATGGGGCCGGTAAGAGCAAAGTGCATGTCCTGAACCGGATGGGGCGGATGTTTCGAAAGCCAGCATCCGTGACGGATATTGAGACCACCTGTAAAGCCATACTGTCCATCGACGACGAGTATTTTCCGATGGTTTCGGAGGTTGGCATAGGGCAGATAAAATGGGACTGTGGTAGGCATAAACCGTGAAACAGTAACACCCTTTTTCCGGAGAAGGGCAACGCTTGTTGGAAAGCTATACCGAGACCCTATGCCATCGATCAGAACCCGTACCGCAACGCCGCGATCAACGGCACGACAGAGAGCATCGATAAATAGCTTGCCTGTTGGATCGTTATCAAAGATGTACGATGTCATTCCAATGCTGTGCTTCGCAGATTCAATAGCCGCCAACATACGAGGATATGCCTCATCACCACCATGCAATGGCTCAATTGTATTCCCATCTAATAATGGGCGTTTGGTCACCTCTTGAACAAGAGTCGTAAGCGAACGCAGGAGTGCATTTGTGGGACCAATGGCGTCGGTGATGCGCTGACTGGACGGCATAGCAGCTTCGACTCGATGAACAACCTCCCGGCGGCCAGCCCAGAGTCGTGTCGCTTTCCGTCGAATCCTGTTTACACCAAAGAGTGCATAGGCTGCGGCACCAAATCCAGGTGACAGCCAGACCAGACCAACCCAGGCAATGGTACTTCTGGTATCACGCTTTGTTAGGAGTGCATGGAGCGATGCTGCAACGTTTACTGTAATAAGTGTTGTCGCAAGTATATGAGGCCACAATTTTAGAAATAATGGCCATGCCGAATCCACAAGTGTTTCCATTGGCGTTTGACGTCCTCGTTCTTTCGTACTGTTGAGTATACTGTGGTCGAAAGCACCGCACATATATAAAGTGTCTGTTAGAAGGTCTCTGTTAAAAGGTATCTGTGGGGAAGTCCTCCTGTTTGCAAAGGTTCATTGTCAATGGTTTTAAAGCTCAGTGATGGAACATTATTTCAATCAAAAGCGCTGATTGGTGAGAATGTGTGTGAAAGCAGTTCAGGGTCTCGCGTTGAGGTACTTGATCCGGCGACGTCACAGGTGCTTGGCACTGTGCCGGAAATGGATAGCACGGACACTCAAGTCGCAATTTCCGAAGCGGCAAAAGCGCTTCCTATCTGGCGAGATATTCCAGCAGGAGCGCGGAGTGAGTTGCTCTTAACATGGTATCAGTTGGTGCTCGATGCATCCGAAGACCTGGCGACACTTATCACTGCTGAATGTGGGAAACCAAAAGTAGAGAGCCTTGGTGAAGTTGCGTATGCAGCATCATTTCTCAAGTGGTATGCGGAAGAAGCAACGCGAGCGTATGGTGACATTATTCCACCTCATCAGCCAGACAAGCGTTTACTTGTCATAAAACAACCAGTCGGAGTCGCCGCGGCAATTACGCCATGGAATTTTCCTGCTGCAATGATACTCCGCAAGGTGGCTGCTGCATTTGCCGCAGGCTGCACCATGGTGGTTAAGCCAGCACCGCAGACCCCATTTACGGCGTTAGCGCTGGGTGTGCTTGCCGGGCGAGCAGGAATACCTGCTGGTGTGCTCAACATCGTCACTGGAAGCATTAACTCATCGCTTGAAATCGGATCCACGATCTGTAAGAGCCCAACCGTACGGGCTCTTTCTTTTACTGGTTCTACAAAAGCTGGAATAAGTCTTGCTGAACAAGCAGCATCCACCGTCAAAAAGGTTTCACTGGAACTTGGTGGTAATGCGTCATTTATTGTTTTTGATGATGCTGATATTGAAGAAGCCGTTAAGGGAGCACTAGCCGCTAAGTTTCGAAATAGCGGGCAAACCTGTGTCTGTGCGAATCGGTTCTTTGTACAAGAAAAAATACATGACAGATTCGTGGAACAATTAACAGCAGCTGTAAAGGTTTTACGAGTTGGACCGGGCAATGTAGCTGATGTTACCGTCGGTCCGCTTATAGACGCCCGTGCATACAAGAAAGTGAAAGGACTTGTCGATGATGCCATTCACTGTGGTGCAAAGATTGAGGCAGAAGGAGATATAGGTGCCATGACTGGGAACTTTTTTCCACCGACAGTACTCACTGCTGTGAACTCGAAGATGCGACTTGCACATGAGGAAATTTTCGGCCCTGTCGCGCCAATCTTCAAATTTAAAAATGAAGCTGATGTCATACGATTAGCGAACGATACAGAATTTGGATTGGCATCATATTTCTATAGTAAGGATATCAATAGATGCTTTCGTGTTGCCGAAGCAATTGAGTGCGGCATGGTCGGAATCAACACTGGCATGCTTTCAACAGCGGCAGCACCATTTGGAGGCGTGAAGAGTTCTGGAGTGGGGCGGGAAGGAGGCCGGTATGGCCTGGATGAGTATCAAGAACTTAAATACATCTGTCTTGGTGGAATGACCTAGCTTGATGGGAGTACCGGGGATAGGCACTGGGTACTTTGGCCCCCTACCGCTTTTTCTTTGTCGTTTTCTTTTTGACTTTTTTCTTTACTGTCTTGCTAGCGGCCACTTTTTTTGCTGATGTCTTTTTCTTGATGGCTTTCTTTTTTGCAGGCTTTCGGACAGCAGATAACTTTTTCTTTACGAGTTTCTTTCCTGACTTTTTGGCTACCTTTTTGGATGGTTTCTTTTTCGAAGCTTTTTTCTTCTTGGTGCCTTTTTTCTTTTTAGTATTCACTGGCCGTACTTTCCTGAGTGGCCGGAACGATTGAATTTCATCGAGAAATTCACTAGCTTCTTCAATCAAAGCTTCAGTAGAAACTGGTTCAACTTCATCAATAATAAAAATTGCGAGCTCACCACGTAGCTGTGCGTCACCGAGCGCCTGAAACTCTTCGACGTCAAGATCGTCGTGGTCGTCGTCTTCACTCGTCAGATACTCGAAGCCAACCCGGGCTTTTTTATCCCACCCGTCGATATGAAATTCGACACCATATTCTCGAAACATGACATTTCGCTCAATGGTGTAGCCACGGCGGCGGAAGAGACGGGAGAGGTGGGTACAGCCTTCGAATTCACTGAGTGTGTCGCTCATCAAATAACCTTCATAAAACCGTAAATTGAACTAGCATTAGCCGATCACGAACAATGCGTTACGTCAGAAGCATACCGAGCGGTACGGTAATACGCGAATGCCAACGACTTTTTCGGCGAGAAACGGGATTCGTTCCGTGGAAGTTGATCTACGTATTTCTTATCAAAATTGACTAATCCCACTTGTTTGCCGTTTAAGGAAGCGTTTGTCTGCGGTATTCTGAAGGGGAATTGTTTCACCTCGATGACTACAGTTGGAGAATATTGAAATGTCTCACACAACGCAGAAGCCGTGTCAGGGTTTCTTTTCAGGAACCCTTCGGAAGCGGGCAGTAATCACAGCGATTCTAATAATGTTGAGTGGCACATACTGTACCGCTGGCCCTTGGGTGGATCGTGCGATAGCCCGACGGAGTATCCGCAGCGAGCGGGTAGAACAGCGTGATCGTTCTCGTCAGGAAAACAATCAGGAGCCCAAAAATTCGACCAGTGGAATACCTGTGATTGTGCCAAATAATGTGCTACGACCTTCTGTGATAAGACGCCTTGTTCGTCGTGGTGTAACTCTTGAAGAAATTGAGGGTCTTACGCGCGGACCGCAGCAGATCCCGGGGCCGAAGAGACAAAACAGCACTGAAGTTCCACGGCAGCTTGAGGGACGAACTCAGGCGAGCATGCCTATTGTCACCGAAATGAAAACGGCCCAACAACGAAGTGATGGCCAATTTATTCAGAGTGAGATGAAGACAGCAAACTCTGTACCGAAAGAAGGTGTCGCTGGACAGCGGGCGAATGACTCAAAAAGTTCCAACACAAAAAGTATTTTAGTTGGAGGAGAAGAGGCTATTACCAGCAATTCGGATAGAGAACGAGGTGATACTGGACCAGCATTTCCAGGAATGGAAAAGCAGCAGAAGCCAACTGGAGAGACACCCGTCCTAACGCACGAGCCTATTGAACTCTTGCCCACTCCGAAACCAAAAAAATAACGATCTTCAAACGAATATTCTTGGCGTCATTAAATCAGATGTTTGAATTCAAGATCACTCATTCAGGTGTAAACGAGCTGTTTAGAGTGCCTTGTATATGGCAGTAGGTATTGCACATGATAGAATGAAATGGGGTAATCGAAGCACAGCACTTGGCTTCGTATGGTGTTTCTTTGGGCTCATAAATAAGGCGTAGTATTGGCAGAATGCAGTAGGCTATTCTCTCATTGCATGACTCATACTTTTACTATTTCACATTCAGGATACTTTTCATGGTGTATGCAACACGACGTAAATTTCTCCAAAGTGGATTTGTAGGTGGCGTTACTCTGGCCTCTGTGCCCCGGAATGCCAACTCAGCAAATCTAGCCAATGAAGTGAATATTGGCTTTATTGGTTGTGGCGGCCGAGGGAACATACTGATGACGGCTTTTTCGAAAGTGCCGGGTGTTACCATCGGTGGATTGTGTGATCCGGATAAGGACAGGCTTGGAAAAGCAAAAGAGCGTTTTCCAAAAGCACAAACCTGGACAGATCTCAGGAATTTACTTGATGATTCATCAATCGATGCTGTCGTCATTGCAACATGTAATCATTGGCACTGTTTGGCTGCGATCTGGGCAATGGAGGCGGGCAAGGACGGCTATGTTGAAAAGCCTTTGTCACACA
>CAJXFK010000038.1 GCA_913052575.1 uncultured Planctomycetaceae bacterium | reverse complement strand
CCCCGGGTTGCTGAGGCACCCTCCTTTTAATTTGGCGAGCTCTCCGCATTCCGCGACACCACGACATTTCGGTGGATTGCTTATCGCCCCGTGCTCTTGAGACAACCAAACACTCTATTGATTCTTCTCATTTAAGTCCTCGGAGGCATTCTTTTGAATGCTTTCCGTCTGCTCAAGCATACGCATACCGACCGTCACCGCTGTCAACGCAATTGCAGCAGTCCAACCTACCCCAAGTCCCATGGCTACGCGAAGACAAAGAAGGCCGCCAGCCCTATCCCCCATGCCCGTTAGCAACCCGGCGAGGCTGAGCACGAGAATTATCACCACAGGCAGCAGCAGGCCCAAAACAACAGACCAGGCGAGCACACGATGCAAAATAGAAAACATGAAGTATCAAATCCTTGCGGCTTGAGGCGACTCATGTGCCACTGGTGTAACAAGTGATGATTTTTACTCATCAGACCGATCTATACAAATAGCTCGTAGGTACTCACGGACAATTATCCACTTTCCAAGAGCTGCTATTAAGCTATAAGAATAATGCTTCACTTTTTCTCAACGTCAACCCGGGAAATCCACAGGTCATCGAGCAGCCAGATTTCGTGGCATTTCTGCACGATTCTGCTAACCTTCGCAATCCTTCCGCGGCCTTCCACCGCAGATCGGGTCACTCTTGACGACGGACGTGTTCTCGACGGCACAATTGCCCTTCTTCCAGGCATAAGTGTTGACCCGCAAAGCACCGAAGATGCTGGATCAACCGTGGTCATGTGTGACAACGGTCTCACGAGAACGTTCATTTCCAAGAAAAGAGTTATTGGGGCTGCAGATGAAGACAACGGTCAGTCCATGGAGGAAATTGATGTGTTTCAACGCGTCCCAGATAGCGGCCGCCGTCTTTCGAGTATTGGCACAGTAATGTCTACGACTCCATTTGATGATTATGGCCGCCGAGTTATTGCGATCTCGACGCCAAGCGGTCGCCTTGAGCTCGTACAAGGTATCACAAAAATCACACCTCACTGGATTTCTGTGGAAGGCCTCATCACCGAACACCCGCTGCGGCTTGATATGCGCATTGCTACATCGTCCGTGCCTCGAGAAACACTTCGTCGCGTTATCGAAAAACAGATTGATGAAAATGATGTCGACGAACGACTTCAATTTGTTCGCCTCCTTATTCAAGCCGCACGATATAAAGAGGCAGCTCTTGAACTTCGCAATGTTATTAAGGACTTCCCCTCCCTGAAGAGCCTTCTGGACCAACAAAGTAACATCACAAATCTGGCAGCAAATCAACTCTTGGAAGAGATTGTGTTACGGCAGCAATCTGGACAAGACCGCTTGGTGCTAACGCTTCTAGAAAAATTTACTTCAGAGGATGGTAATGGGGAACTACTCCAAGCCGTCAAGGAACTACGAGATGAGTACCGAGGGCGGCTGGACCGAGCGAGCGATCTCGTTTCCCAAATACAAGAACTCGCTGATCGGTTACCTGACGCCCGTGAACGCCAACTGGCTGGAAATGTAATCAAACAAATCACGACTGAACTAACATTTGAAAGCCTCAGACGACTCACGGTCTACGAGCGTATCGGTTCAGATGACCAACTGCCACCAGAGCAAGCTCTCTCGTTGGCTATCACGGGATGGCTAGGCGGAGCAAATGCATCTCAGCTAAACCTCAAACTCGGACTCTCTGCAGCAAACGTCTCTGACCTTGTCAAGAGATACCTCGTTTCGGAACGACCAGAGAGACTTGAGATACGGCAACGACTCGATGCCGAGGAAGCATTTGACCCACAAACAGTGGCCGCTATCGCTGCACATATGGTTCGACCAGCAGCACCTTCAGATGTTCATGAAGATGGGTTTTTTGAAATTGAAGTGGCACTCCCGTCGGGGGGAGTAGGACACAAGGTGGTCCGGCGCTGCCTTGTGCAACTACCTCCCGAGTACGATGCAAGGCGACGCTATCCAGTTATCATTTCACTCCATTCTGCCTCTAGTACACCTCTTCAACAAATTGAGTGGTGGGCAGGGACACCGACCGCTGGAGGCCGTCGCGAGGGCCAAGCAGGGCGGCATGGCACGATCATTGTGGCTCCGGAATGGGCGTCCGAGACACAAGTTGGATACCACTATTCTGCAGAAGAGCATTCTGTAGTCCTTTCAGCCTTACGTGAGGTTTCTCGGCAATTTTCCATTGACTCTGATCGAGTCTATCTCTCTGGCCACTCAATGGGTGGCGACGCTGCGTGGGATATAGGACTAGCACATCCAGACCTGTGGGCAGGCACCATTATCGTATCCGGCAAAGCCGGGCGGTATGTTCACCATTACCATCAAAACGCAAAGAATCTACCGATTTATATTGTGTGCGGTGGACTTGACCATAATACCTTTTCTGCGAACGAAATGGACTTGGATCGTTATCTTAAGAAAGGCTTTGATCTCACGTATGTTGAATACCGCGGTCGCGGCCATGAGCACTTCTCTGATGAGCTTCTGAACATTTTTGATTGGACGAATCGCAGAACTCGATCGACTTTCCCAAAAGATATTGATGCTGTGAGCATGCGGCCCTGGGACCGCTTGTTCTGGTGGATTGAAATGCAGTCTCCGCCAGTGCGGACAATGGTCATGCCCAGCGATTGGCCGCCAACACAATTTGGAAGACCCTTTGCTCTCTCAGCGAAAGCGACCGCCAACAATAGGATCACAGCAAGATGTGGTGCGAAAGAGGTGCGTATCTGGTTGTCACCAGAGATCGTAGACTTCCAACGACCTTTAACTATCAACTTGGGCACCCGCCGAATCCATCAAGGCGAGATCACACCTGATATTGATACGCTTCTCGAGGATTTACGGAGTCGGTGCGACTACCAACATCCATTCTGGGCCGTCGTCACCAACAAACCGGAGAATACACAATGACGGTACGAGACAATACTGGTTTGGATGCAGCTACTTTGAGCCAACTTCCTGAGTCTGTTGACCTGCTGCTTCTAAGGGAAGCGTAATGCCTCCAAGAAACCATCCATCATCTAGATTATTCATTACAAATCCAGTTGTGCCGAAATACTTTTCAATGAGTTTGAAATCGGGTAGCGTGCTTCCATCAATTTTCTGATCACGAACACTACCTGGCTCCCCATCACCCAAAAGACTGTTGAGAAGTTGCCCTGTCACGCTTTTTGACTTTGGCATTGATCCACTTTTTAACAGTTCAAATGCAGGACGTATCGACTCACCAGAACGGCCAAACCCCCACAGAATCGAAGGGGAAGGGTGCAGTTCTTTCAAAACAGTATTCATTTTTTTGTAATCATTCATGGTCGCAAGAGAATCACTGCCACTGGTGGCCAGAACGCGCTCAAGAATATCTCGGTGCGATGCAATCAACAGATGTCCATGAGCAACCGTCACCGCCGAGTGTGGCAATAATTTTTCTTCCTTTTCACGGAGACGTCGACGCCGAGCATCACCGCTATCCTCTTCTTGGTCAGCATGTGCAACAATACCACCGGGAGTTTCTATCTCAAGCGTTGGAATTTCCATCGAACGGTCAATCAACTCCCAGATAACAACGCCATTTGACTCAACTCGGCGCATATCTGGATCTGTAGACATACTCTTCCCAACCGTGGCGGCGACTTTTTCTGGATCAATGGCTTCAATGGCAATTACAAGTCGGTCACTCTCGACGTCTATTGGCTCCTCAAAGTCACCAATAAGAGTAATTTTTTTTCCGAGACACGCAATGAGATCTGCCTCGACATCAATCTGTGGACCATCAGGATCCTCTTTCAGTGAGGCAATGACATCATCAAAGACTCCTTTCTCGCCGACAACATCATCCACCAAGGATTCGGCCGACTGGAACGCCGTCTGAATATCCCACTTCAACGAAGACCAGCTCGACACTCCTGCGGGGACCCAGTCGAACGGCTGAATGTCATCACTCTCAGGAAACCGAAGCATGCGAGCAGCAAGATCGTATCGATCTACCGACAAAGGATCTCGTCCAGGAAGTGGTGGGGCATAGACAATTGTCTGATGTCGCATTTGAAATGGGCCATCATCAAACATGACGGCTCCACCCAATGCTTTTATTGCGTCAAACCCCTGGCGACCAAGTATTTCAATGTAATCTGGCCCTTTTTGTCTTTTTTTGGTTGGGTGAGCTGATTTGTAGGCAGCAGCAAACTCAAAAGGACTAATGTACCAACGCAACTTCGATATTTCTGGACGCAGATTTTTGAGTACTCCCTTGCTGACATTTTTAAATTGTTCTGTCGAAGCGAGACAATCTTCTCGTCCATTTTTTAAAACTTCAAGAACGTGGCTCACTTGAACTGGATCGTCACCAACGACTAGAGCCTTTCCCTCGTGCACTACCGCAACAACTTGTTCCTGCGGTTCAACAGCATCAGTATCATCCGCACTTGGATTTTCCTGTGGCAGTCGGTAAACCCGTATCACCTTCTCATAGTCAGCCAAACGTTCGGCCTTTTGTTCAAGTAATCGTGTTTCAATTTCTTCAAGCAATTGTTCTGTCTCATCTTCATGACCAGTGGTATCGACAAGAAGAACGGTTGCTAAACGACCGGCCTCAGGAACAATGGCCGCAACAGCGATCTCACCTCCAGGAACCTGGCCAAGGTCTTCGATTGTAAGACCTAATTTACCGAGCCTTTGTTTTCCTGCTTTCGAGAGTTGTTCACGAAAGCTTTTCACAAAGGCTTCCATATGAGGATCGCGGATAAGCTTACCGTACTGAGTACGATCAAAACTTTCGCTGAATCCATCAGGATCAGCAATGCTGATCCATGCCACGGTTGTATCTGGAAAAACATTCTGACTGTCTGGAAATGCTGAATCATTCGCCCAGACGGTCCCGGTACAACAAACCGTGAGATGAAACACAAGCAGCCAGCCAACAAACCCTCGTGAAATGCAAGTATTTGCCATTGAGAGGCAACACAACTGTCTTCGATCGCTCGTTGTACGGTCCACAGATCAACTCCTTTTGATTCCGGCACCCTGAAAATGAATACCGAACGTAACTCCGAAAACCAAAGCTCTGCCAACTTTGAATGAACAACTAACGGCCATCCGACCAATTGAAGGCTAAACGACCAATTTCCTTGAAAACTAGCAGGTACAGAACCCGCAGTGTGTCAGGCTTTCACATTTATCTCAACATCAACTTTCCCGGGAAAACCATATCAATTCGCGGTTTGTACCAACATCGTCCCGTGAGATTCCTCGGGCCCGGCATCTTCCCATTAAAACACAGCCAACAAGACCTCGAAGGTCACCCACGTACCTAAAAGCCAAGATCCGAGGCTGAGTGCCAAGACCGTCTCATTCCGAGCCTTGAACTTGTGAAATACTAGGCACACCATCGCGGTGAACAACATATTGATCGTAAGACAACCTGTGGCTCGGAGGGCATTCCAAACTCCAGCGGTACCATAAGAGGTAAGCGACACCACAAGCGGCGGCCATAATATTATGGCTCCAAAGCTGGCCAGAGCAATTGTTGCTTGTGATACCCGGTGAGGAATCGTGAGCATTTCATACCACTTTGCACACCGTCTTATTTCTGTAAGTCGATCCCAGCTAGCTACGACTCGATTACCATCTAATAACGACGCGGCGGGAATAGCTATCGCACCATACATCGTGCTTGCAAGAATTCCGTACCGTGGGAGAGCCGATGCTGTCAAAAGCAACCAGCACACCATGGCCAGAAGTAGAATCCCGATTGAGATTATTCGTATGCTCTGACGCCAGGGTGACCGTGATGGAAGGATTCCAAGTAGACCAACTGATGAGAAAATATCTTGCTTATAGATGTCCGTCGCCGACTTCTCCCGACGCAAGAAGCTTTCAGAAGGCTCTGAGTAACTACCTGGAAACAACTTTCTAAGACAAAGAAATGCACCACTAAAACACGTCCACAACCCAACAAGAACAACTGGTGTCGTCCAAGCAAGCCATGTCGGAATAAAAGGAGAGCTCCATCCAAACACAGCAATTGCTGTCCACCCGGTTAATAACGTTCCAGAAAAAGTATCTGAAACAAAAAAGCCCGCAGTAAAAAAAAGAAGGAGCGTGATTGTTGTTAGGGCAATGACAAGACCTACAAGTATTAAGTTTGGCGAGAATTGTTCAAAGCCGGCAGGCTCTAAAGCACTGGACGTGAGGAGCCCAACGAACATTCCGCTGCCTGGCCAGAGTAATCGAAAAATCTGCCATCGAACCCCATGTGGCAACTCAGAGCCCGACGGTACATAAACGCTCGACAACCAACGGTGTACATCAACCTTACCTGACCACAATGGAACTGAGGCTGGCACTTCTCCAATGCCAATGACTACCGCTGCGGTGAGAATCCCAAGACCAAGAACGGGCACACCCAATTGAGCTGGTGCTGCTATCGCAACAACTACAGACAAGCAGAACGAAACCCACGACGCAGGCCGAAAGCAATCATGCGCAAGCCAAATCCTCATCTCAGTGGAAGCCATCTCAACCTGACTCTCAAACCATCACAATTTCAGACTTATCTACGAACATTAGGTTCTTGGCCGAATAGCGCCTTGAACCCTGAGCGGTAAACCCAGAATACGGAGAAACCCCTCAGCATCAGTCTGATCGTACGATCCACCACCTTCCATGGAAGCAATCGCTGCATCATAAAGACTCTGGGCGCTTTCTCGACTTTTGACAAGAATGTTGCCTTTATAAAGATTGAGTTCGACGCTGCCCGTAACAGGCTGCTGTGCTTCCCGGATAAAGGCAAGAAGTGCATCCATTTTCGCACAGTACCAAAACCCATAATACACCGCTTCGGCAACCTCAGGTGCTAGACGGTCACGCAAATGGACCAAATCTCGATCAAGAGTCATCTGTTCGACAAGCCGATGTGATTCATACAAAAGAGTCATACCAGGGGCTTCATAGACGCCTCGACTTTTCATGCCAACAAGACGATTTTCGAGAATATCAATTCGACCGATCCCATTACGTCCACCAATCTCATTCAATTTTAATACCATTTCGTGTGAGGAAAGCGTCTCACCATTAAGCCTCACTGGAATACCGGACTCAAAGTCGATTCGAATTGTTTCAACACTATCATTCGCCTGTTGTGGCGAAACGGACATTCCGAAATCCACAAGTTCATAACCGTCAGTATGAAGCTCTTCAAGGAGCCCCGCTTCGTAACTTGTGTGAAGACAATTCTCGTCAGAGCTATACGGCTTTGCCTTCGATGCTTTCACCGGAATTGATTTCTCGTCACAGAATTCAATAAGTTCCTTACGCCCCGGAAATCGATTCCGGAAAGACTCAATGCGCCAAGGGGCTAGGACTTCGATAGATGGATCGATTGCTTCAGCTGCAAGCTGAAATCGACATTGATCATTCCCTTTTCCTGTTGAGCCATGAGCAAATACTGTAGCACCCTCTGCATGTGCAAGATCGACACAAACTTTACTAATAAGTGGCCGAGCAATTGATGTTCCTAATAGATAAGTGCCCTCATAGCGAGCCTGCCATTGCATCGTTGGGAACGCGAAATCTCGACATAGCTCCTCCCTGACATCGATTAAAATTGCCTTTGAAGCGCCACATGTACGTGCTTTTTCAAGTGTTGCTTCTCTGTCCTCGCATGGCTGCCCGAGGTCAACATAAACACAAATTACTTCATACCCTTGCTCAATCAGCCACCCTAAAATAACTGAGGTATCGAGCCCACCAGAGTAAGCAAGGATGCATTTTTTCATTCATTTATTCCTTGAAGTTAAAGCCGATAGAGAATCAATTTTTAAATGTGACAAAAATTTTAGCTGAGGCAACGTGTTCCCGCCAAGCCTGCTAACTCATGACAGAAACAGCCTGCGAGCAGGTTCCTGTGGGTCTTTCTTATCATACTAGAGTCTTTCATACTTCGTGCACCATTGCCATATTGTGACCGCCCGCGCCAAACCCAATGCCTGCAACAAGCACAATCCGGTCTCCGGCCTCCAATCTGCCATCCTTCAAACCCCAGTCACACACGTGATTGAGCAACTGATTCACATCGGCACCAACTGGAACAGCAACTGGTGTGACACCCCAGTACAGCGTCATCTGCCTGAGTGTCGTGGAGTCATCAGTAAGTCCAATTGTGGGGACAGCACCGCGATGCTTGGATCGTGCAATTGCAGTGACGCCACTCTTGCTGGCTACAACAAAAAGTCGTGCATCGAGTTCTGCAGCAATTCGACTGGCTCCCTCAACAACTGCCTGCGTAATTGGGTGAAGCCCGTGCACCAGATGCTGAGGCCGTGGCAAAAATTCATTACCAGCGGCACCAAGGCGGCTTCTGCCAAGTAACTCCTCAACGTACTGGCGTCTTGAGTCGAGATATTGCCGTTCCGTTGACTGGGCAATGCGACGCATCATCTCAACAACCCGACGCGGATGCTCACCGATTGCGGTCTCTCCCGATAGCATACACGCGTCAGCACCATCGAGAATGGCGTTCGCTACATCTGTTGTCTCAGCACGGGTTGGACGCCTGGAATGCTGCATGCTATCGAGCATCTGCGTAGCTACAATCACCGGCTTTTGATACTGCTGACAGACACGAATGATACGCTTTTGTACCATTGGCATACTTGCAACATCGATCTCAACTCCGAGGTCTCCACGAGCAACCATGACAACATCTGCAACATCAATGATGGATTCAAGATTCTCAATTGCCTCTTGCTTTTCAATTTTAGCAACGACACGTGCTGACGAATTACGTGTACGCAATAGTTCCTTAAGCAAATTTACTTCCGCTGGACTCCTCACAAAAGAGAGACTGACAAAATCAGCGCCCTCAGAAGCTGCCCATTCTGCATGGTTCCAGTCATCCGCACTCATTGCAGCCACTGACAGGCGAACACCGGGAAGGTTGACGCCCTGACGACTTCGGACAACTCCTCCTTGGACAACACGGCAACGCACCTGTTCACTTTCTTTCGCTACTACGATAAGACTAATCGTGCCATCAGCGAGCATTATCGAATCGCCGACGGCCACTTCATCAATCAGAGCAGGGTAGGTCGTGACGAAATGATCTGCACGCTCACTCGTAGTACCACGAATAAAAAAGAGATCGCTGCCCTCAACGACTTCAACATGCCCATCAGGAATTTCACCAAGCCGAATTTTTGGACCTGCCAAATCAACAAGAATCCCAATCGGACGGCCAACCTCCTCAGAAACATACCGAATCATTCCCAGTGTCTCTGTATGCTCACCAATCGATCCGTGGGCCATATTGAGACGGAAAACATCCACTCCGCCTTCTATCAGTTCTCGAATTCCTGCTTCCCCGCTACTTGCAGGACCAATCGTGGCAACAATCTTTGTTCGCACCGGGGCGACACGTGGAGACGAATCAGCATCTTGTATGCCAGAATTATTGACAATGTCTTTCACAGGTGTTCTTAATGCTACGAGAAATAGGATCCGTTCAACAACAAATGCCGCGGTAGCATACCTTACGTGGTACGTTCTTCAGTGTCATACTTTCTTTTTTTCATTTTCATAAGAACACAACACGATGGCAAACCCCAACTCTGATCGTTCAACCACAAACGACTCAATGACAACGCACTGGAAGGAAAAACGTTGTCTTATTGCTGGTGGCACCAACGGATTAGGTCTTGTGCTGGCAAAAACACTCAGTCGATATGGTGCTCATATAATGCTTCTCGGCCGCTCCGCAGATGGAGTTCGAAATGCGATATCATTATGTGAAACTGAGGCTCACGTCACCGCCAAGTCGGGGCAACAGATTCATGGTCTCACTGCTGATCTCAATCAAACCGGGGAAGGAGAGCGAGCGGTTGCTCATTGCTTTCAAAAGCTTGGTGGCTGTGACTCATTTTTCTTTTGCATTGGTCAGTCAAGTAGATCTGCGATACTCAGGCTACCTCCGACAGAAATACGGTCTTCCATAGAAGCAAATCTGATGACGGCTGTAGAAATAACGCAAGCAGTTGCTGACCCTGTATCCCGTTCTCGGGGTCATCTCGTTTTTATAAGTAGTCTTGCCGGGAAGTTTGTGACATCAGCGATGGGAAATTATGCGATTGGTAAATCCTCACTTGCGGCCTTTGTTGAGGCCGTGCGTTTGGAGGCCGAGCCCCTCGGCGGGCACGTCCTTCTTGTTTCTCCTGGACCAATAGCTCGCAATCCCCACAAGCAACCAGCCAGTTCCTTCAACCGTTACGATAGCGACGTTGTTTCGCACGGTTTGCCCGATAGCGCGAAACAACCCGGCGGTGGTGCAGCAATACGACTTCTCGATCCAGAAAAACTTGTACATCAGATTCTTCAAGCCTGCAAAAAGCGGGACCCGGAACTTGTTCGGCCAAAAAAAGCCATGATTCTCGCTGGAGTTATTGAGTGGTTTCCCTCATGGGGTCGAAGAATCTTGCGGCGATACACGTCCAATGACTAGACACCTTCCAACAAAGGGTAGGTGCCGCGACTTCGAATATTCTCGTGACTAAATTTTCCATAATTGTAAAACTTCCAACGCTTTACCTTTGCATCCACCAGCAGCCGCTGTGAGAAAAACACAGACGAATGAACACCCACCCTGCCGCAACTGAATGAAAGGTAGCCAGGAGTATTGTGTAAGAATTGGAAAAGGGTTCGCCAGCAGACCAGTCAAAACCACAATGCCCGAAGTCAGCCGGTTACATTTGGCACCCCAGAGTCTCCTGATAGATTCTCTTACCAGATTCCTTTACTGGAGCCTCTTTACAGTGATGACGTTTACCTTCTGATAGGTATCCTTTACCTGCCTCTGCGATTCGGTCATCGTCTGCGCCTGCACGACAGTTGTCGTTATTTTACGTTTTCCGTCAGGTGCCGTGTATGAAAATTTAATCTAATACGAGTTCAATGCGGTGGCTTGGTTCACTCTGGCAATGGGCTTCGCATGCGCTCCAGCAACCCCACCCACTACCCCGGAAATAAGGCTCAGTACGAGTGCGACACGAGCGATTCATCTGACAATCATGATTCAGTTCTCCACAACATATGATCCAACAACAACAAGGAACCGAGACTGCATCATACACCTGATGGTACAACGCCACAAAAACTGTTCGGAGCACCACAAGTAGGTCAAAAAATGAATTCTCACTGCGGACACAAAAAGAAAACACAATCATTTTGGAGCACGTACCACACCACACTTCTTACTGCGGCATCCTTCGCAGGATTCACATGAGGCGTCCACAGTACAGCCAACGACCAAGATAAGCACTTATCCATGTGCAGCTTTACGAAAAGCCATTATGAACTTAGCGTTGGTATCTTTTAACTGCAAACAAGGTAGCCACTACCTTAAATATTTACCAAGACTACCAACTTGCTCACCTTGCTTTGGGCAGTTATGGCACACATTTCGGGAGGAGTCAGAAAAACTTTTTGCACCAAGAACAAGAGCAGCAGAAAGCATGAGCAACCAGGCAGCATTTGCGATTTGCTCAACAGAAAGGTATTTCAGCATGCGTTCCCTCCAAAGAAATGCTGCTCGGATCTACTCGGCAGGCACAGCGTCTACAGCAGTCTGTTGACAACACGAACCACAACACCCACCAGTAAACGTACGGATGCCTGCGGCAGCCGTCGCACTTACCACAAGAATTCCAATCAATATGCCAAGCTGTTTCAGAAGGACGCTACCCATTTTACCACCTTACGAAATATGTATCTTTCTTTCATATCGGCAAATCAAGCAGTATTTCTGAGGTAGCAACAAATTTTTCGTATTATTTTCGTTTTATTTATAGAAAACGCCTCTTTGCCTTGCCGATTGAGACTTGGAGACCATTTTGAATGTTGTGATCTACAACGGCATGGGAAAATCTGACCAGCCGCAGCCAACAACAGGTGGGAGGGCAGAGATGAAACAGGCTGGAGATCGAACTGAGCCGGCTACGGCCAACAGAGCGAGTACCAGGGTGGTATGCCGAGAGGGTTGTTTGCCGAGCAATCTTTCGACTCACCGAATCTCAAGAGTCCGCACTTCATAAGGCAATGAGGGTTGAACTTCATCTGCACCCGTTTGCACGCAAAAAACGATCGTACTGATCGATTCTATTCATGGTGCGTTTTGTACGATATTTTCAATCGTGTCTGCAGGGCAGGGTAACATCGAAAAAACGTAGACGGTTATCAGGAACGGTCTGACTTACCATTCAAAACCATACCATTCGAAATTCATTCGTAGCGACAGTCTTTTCACGTTCACGGCAGGGTATTCACGACGACGAGTTACTTACCCCGGCCCCTGCTGCATCCTTGAGAGCACTGCGAATCATTGTGAGCCGTTTTGCGTCTTCGACTTTCGCACCAGCGAAATCAACAACATGAAACGCGTCAACAATTTGATCAAGGTAGGTGCTAATTTTTGCCGATCGCACAGAAAACTGATGCTCATACAGGGTCTTTGAAAGTGACAGGAGAAGACCATCCGAATCTTCGGCAAACACCTCAATGATTGTGGCATCGACGGACGAGTCATTGTCTACCTGTACCCGCGGCGGTAACACGGCAGCCGCTTGCATTTCAGACGCTAGAGGGTTCCACCTTCGGCGTATCGAAGGAATCTCATTCTTCAAACACGACTCAACAGCCTGTGTAATCTCTGACAACCGACTCTCTGGGGCTGGACCAACAAAGTCTCTATCAACAACACGAAAATAGTCGATCAGATATTCGTCATCAAGCGTATGGATGTCAGCTGAGAGCACTTCAAGCCGTTGGCTTGCCAAGCCAGCAGCAATGCGATGAAAAACTCCCGACACCTGAGATGCACGAAGCCCAACTGTTACCGATATTGTGGATGTTTCTGACTGCCACTGCACAGCAATATACTGTCCGCCCTCTGGAAGTTGCGTCAAACGAGTGAGATTGTCAACAACATGCTCTGGTTCAGATGACCGGATGTACCCTCGAGGAAGACCCGCTGCGAGCCGCGCGAGCGGGTGATCTTTATCAAGATGTGCGACAAGGTTAGAGATTTCCGCGCGTTTGAGATCTGCCCCACGGTCATTCGCGTCGGGGTCAAGAAATTGCAGGGTGCGGTTATAAAGATCACTGAGAAGCTCTGCCTTCCATTGATTCCAGACACCCGGTCCGACGGCCGCGATATCCGCCATTGTTAGAACAGTCAGGAGCCTCAACACCTCAGGCGATCCAACTTCACGCGCAAACGCCAACACTAACGAATCGTCATCGACATTCCGTCGAAAAGCCAGTTCTGCCATGAGGAGATGCCGCAGTACGAGAAACTCGAGTATTTCTGATTCAGCCTCATCAAGCTGAAACAAGGCAGCAACTTCTCGAGCAATACCTGCACCTACCTCACTATGATCACCCTCATACCCTTTGCCAAGGTCGTGAATGAGGAGTGCGAGCAGTAAAATTCGTCGACGACGACGAACCTGCCGCCACACATCACCAAGCCATCCCTCATCAACATCGAGCTCGCTCGCTTTTTCAACCGCTAAAAGGCAGTGTTCATCAACAGTGTATTTATGGAAGTTATTGAATTGTAAAAGCCCTCGAGCATGTGCAAAAGCCGGCATTAATCGTTCGAGGAGACGCAATTCATGAAGTCTTCGAAGTGCTGGTCCGATTGGAGACACGGCAGAAAAAAAACCAAGGAACCGCTGCCTCACCTGATTCGTGACAGGTGGATTCTCTTTTGCAATCAGCTGTCGCAAGGCAGTCCAATTTGTTGGTTCTATAGGCACCTCGTAGAGCATTGACAATTCAATGAAACGGACAATGCGGTCCATATCAGATGCGACATCACCAAGAGAACTTGGTAGCACGGCGACAGCCATTGGACCAACAACAAAACAAGAGTCCACTCTATTTCCGAATAACCCAGTCGTCCAACTTCGTAAACGTCTACCACCTTCTGCCTGCTGCATTAACCCTCGCGTCACCTGCTCAACTTCACGGGTGTATCCAAAATAAACCTGCATAAAGTGCTCAACGCCAAGCATTCCAGCATCTGCCTTAAATTGCCGTTTCTCAGCAAGGCGAACCTGCTCTTCGCGTGTAAGCTCATCACTTCCTCTACCAGCTTGAATATGAAGCTCGACCCGAAGGTTTCGGAGAAAACCCATGGCGAGCCCAAGCATCTCAAAATCTGTATCCGATAGACCGCGGCTCTCTCCCTTCCAAAGTCCGCCAGTATCCACCGAAATGAGACTCTCACCCTCGGGTAAGGGCTGCGGCCCCAGAGGAGGGAGACGATCAGACTCAAGAAACGCCAGCCACCTTGCAAGTTGAATATCTCGAATACCACCAACTGAGCGTTTAACATTCGGCTGCAAAAGATAAACCGTTTCTCCGTATTTTCTGGCTTCTTCTCTTCGTGCCTCTAAGAGCAGACGGGCCATTTTACGACGCGAACGCTGCGACATGACTCGCAGACGCTTAACAAGCTTCCGACAACGGCTCTCATCGCCAACGAGAACACGCATTTCCAACAATGAACTGAAAATCGTCGCATCTGAGCTAGCCAGCTGGATTGCCTCGCCTACGGTTCTGACACTTTGTCCAACCTCAAGGCCTGCATCAAAAAGATCCTGCAAGAGCCGCCGAGCGGCATCTGCAAATGCGTCGCCTGGCCCCGTGGTTCCAGCAGTTGACGAAGGGCTGTCAGAGACTTCCGTGATATCGTGTAACAACATAAGGTCTACATCTGATCCCGGCGTCATCTCCCCACGTGCATATCCACCGTGTGCGACAACTGTCACTCGCTTACTTACCTCGATACGATCATTCTCTGGTAGTTCATCTAGGATCGCAGCCCAGATTGCTCGTACCGACTGATCAACTGCCTCAGTTCGTAATCGACAGAGCGATAAGCCATCCTCCCCAGATGCATGCCGCTTCTTAATCTCTTCCGAAATTTTTTCCAGCAGGGTTCCTGCGACTCCAACGGACTTCCTGGGCATCGTACCTGCCATCCTCCTCGTGGATAAGTTGCTCATGAAGGATGCCATGGGTCATCGACAACGTTTGCTTTGTTATTGACTGTTCGAGCCAATACAAACAACAAGTCTCCTAGACGATTCAAGTATTCAATCGCGTTTGCAGGCACTGTCGTCTCGAGACGACTCGCTAGTGTGACAACACGTCGTTCCGCACGACGACATACGGTTCTGGCAACGTGTAGTGATGCAGCAAGTGGGCTACCTGTCGGTAGAATAAAATTAGCGAGCGGCTCAAGTTCTTCTTCGTATTGATCAATCGCATTCTCCAACGCCTGAACCTGCCGCACATTTATTCGTTCATCGTGTTCTCCAGGTGTGGCTAATTCAGCACCCAATTCAAACAAATCACACTGAATTGTTCTGAACAATGCGTCAAAGGGCTCAGCTGCCGAATGGGTTCTTGCCATCCCAAGATGGCTATTGAGTTCGTCAACAGTTCCAAAAGCCTCAATACGAGCATGATCTTTCGTCACACGAGGCCCACCAAACAGGCCAGTCTGTCCCGCGTCTCCTGTTTTTGTATAAATCTTCATAGGTGTTCTAAACTCTTCTCCAGTACCGAGTGACAAAAACTATTCCTACATTCTTCTTTAGATTTCTATACTGTTCTCTAGTTTGACCAAATTCTTCAACCTCGACTATATCCCTGCCACAATTTCATTGGAGATCAAACGTGATATTCCTCCAAACCATATTTTCCATGAGATCAAAGCCTTTCACTCAATTGCCTGCCATGCTCCTGCTTGCAGTTTGCCCGGCTCTGGCCTCTGACTATGAAAATAAGTTTCTCTCAGAGCCTGTCCGAATTACTTCCGGGCTTAAAAAAGCGGGGGAAGGTTACTTCGCGGGTGATATGAGCCGGATTTGCTACCAAGGCATCCCGAGCGACAAGCCGTTTTACCAGATTTTCATCCAGCCCTTCCTGCCATCAGCCCCGAGAATCTCTGAACCGATCCGTGTAAGTACAGGCCAAGGGCGAACCACATGTGCGTGGTTCTCTCCAGACGGGAAAAAATTACTATTCGCTTCCAGCCACCTTGATCCCAAGGTCGAAGAAACAGAAGCCAAAGCGATGGCACAAATCAGAGAAGATGCGAGAACGGGCAGGAGACGGCGTTATCAGTGGGACTTTGACCCTCATATGGATTTATTTATTGCAGATCTAGAACGAGCGAGCCCACTCAAACAGCTTACTGACAGCCCGGGGTACGACGCTGAGTGCTCTTTTTCCCCGGATGGAAAGCAACTCCTTTTCGTAAGTGACCGAGATGGTGACCCTGACATCTATGTAGCCAAAGCAGACGGCAGCCACGTCAGGCAGTTGACAGATCATCCCGGATACGACGGCGGACCCTTCTTTTCTCCGGACGGGCAATGGATCGCATACCGAACGGACCGTCAGGAAAAAGACCTTTTGCAGATTCATGTGATGAGGGCTGATGGAACAGGCGATGTTGCTCTCACAAAAGGACGAAGTGTTCATTGGGCACCGTATTGGCACCCGACGAAACCCTGGCTGGTCTGGACAGGCGCAGATCATTCTGACCCCACGGCACGGCCCAACTACGACCTTTGGGTTGTGCAGTTTGAAACGGATCAATCTTTCACAACGTGCAGTGAACTCCTAAGAATCACGGACCACCCGGGAGCTGACGTTCTTCCTGTTTTCTCTCCAGACGGAAACTTTCTCATGTGGACAGCAAGCCGCGATGGTGAAGCGGGCAAAAAGCCGACAAGTCAGCTTTATGTAAGTACACTCAAAATTAAAAACATCGAAACTTCACTTCGTGAGAACACAAAACACTAATCCAACTCTCAGGATTCTCTATCATGACACCCCTCAAAAATACAATCGCACTCATCGGGGCAGGGCAGATGGGCAAGGCACTTGCACAGGGTTTCTGTAATTCAGGAGAATGTAAGCCGTCGGAAATAATCGCTTATGACCCCAGCGAAGTTTCGAGGGCGAACCTGGTGGAAGCGATTCCAGGCGTGAACATGACACAGAATGTCACAGAGGCGATTCAAGCTGCTCGATATGTCATTCTTGCGGTGAAACCGCAGCACGCAACTGACGTGTGTCAGGTAATCCAACCAGTGATTCAAGATGAGACTATCGTCATTTCAATCATTGCGGGCCTGCCCACCTCCTGGCTTTCTAACGTCTTAAAAACGTCTCGCATTGTCCGAGTCATGCCGAATACACCGTGTCTCATCGGTCAAGGGGTCTCTGCAATCACATTCCCACCGGACCTGAAGGCAAACGACGTCAACACAATTCAAAAGCTTTTCATGACAGTGGGGGTGGTGCACGCTGTTCCCGAATCAATGCTTGATGCTGTCACTGCTGTGTCCGGCTCTGGCCCTGGCTATGTGGCACTTCTAATCGACGCCCTTGCAGACGGTGGCGTGCAGGCAGGTCTCCCCCGACAACTTGCCCTCGATCTTGCAGTTCAAACATTTGCTGGTACAGCATCACTTATTGCTGAAACTGGAGATCACCCAGCGGTCGTCAAGGACCGAGTTAGCAGCCCGGGGGGAACAACCATTGCTGGCCTCTCGGTCCTGGAAAGAAAAGGTGTCAGGGGTGCTCTCGCAGATGCCGTAGCGGCGGCAGCGGCTCGTTCCTCGGCACTTGCGCAATCAGTACATTAGCATCTCACGAGACGCTAAAAATAGTACGAGTTACTCCAAACTTTATCGGCGACTTCGACTCTTTTTCTTCTTTGTCGACTTCTTTGCCGCAGATTTCTTTTTGCTTTTTTTTATCGCTGGAACTGTCGGCTTGCGTTTTGTTGCACTCTTTGTTTTTTTCTTAGTTGCCTTTGTCTTCGCTACCTTTGTTTTCTTCACGACTCGCTTTTTTTTAGCTGTAGCTTTTTTCACCGGCCGCTTCGTGACTGAAGCTTTCCTGCCTGATACGCTTGCGTTACCGAATGCATTTTCCCAGCCTGTTGCGTAATCAGTTGTGGTTCCAACTCGAATGACCGACATGCTTCCCTCTTCTCTGGTTGATTATCGGTGAATGGTTTAACAGACATCCGTTTCCGATCTCACGAATTGGAGTGCCGTTCTCACAGCATTGAATGTACCAACTCCTAGTCAATTTTTAAGACGACCTTTCCGAAATTTATTGGCAAATCAATTCGTTCACTTGGAAACCGCCCAGATGTGACATCGGTAATCCACTCCACATTGCTTACGACAGTCGGACCAGCCTGACAAAAAGCAAGACTATTCCGCTGGCACAACGACTCCGAGATACACACTCGATGTCCTTCGTGAACCAAATCCCGTAGAGGATTTTTATTGAGCCACATCTGCTTCAGGAGCAGGGGCTCTGCGACAAGATAAACCTGCTCGCCAGAGCTAATATTGGAAGGCTTTTGAAACCAACGAACCCACGCAAAGGACTCATCCTGTAGGATATGTCGCTCCCACACACGATTTAAATTAATCGTATGCATACTCATTTCCTGACTTCTTTCTGTGGAAGCACGACGGCCCGACCCCCTATCCGACCTGACCTCATCTTAGCCGCCCAGTCAGCGACTTCCTGCAAACCGATTTGCCGAACCGGAAATACGCCGCTCATGAGCGGCCAGAGGACTGCTAACTTTGCCCAGAGTTCTTTCCGCTTTTCACGTGAAGGAAGCTCAGCTGCATCAATGCCTGCCAACGTTACGCCTCGTAGAATGAAAGGATAAACAGTTGTTGGAAGCATGACACCACCGGCATTTCCAATACTCGCAACTGCTCCGCCAGCAGCCACCACTCGAAGAATATGAGCGAGCAGCTCTCCGCCCACTGTATCGATCGCGCCAAGATATCGAGCACTTGATAACGGCTTTTTATCGTCAGGAAGAGCTTCTTCAGGAGATTGCACTGCTGACGCACCGAGTGACAACAGAACGTCTGAGACCGTTTTTTTCCGAGTGCACGCTACTACCTGAAACCCTGCCAATGCAGTCGCAGCTACCGCGAGCATGCCTACACCACCACTTGCGCCTGTAATAAGCCAGGGCAGGCTCTTATCACTCTGCTGTCGTGCTTGGTAATCCCAATCTATGACTGAACGGAGTCGTTCAACTGCTAATATTGCGGTAAGGCCTGCTGTTCCCATGGCCATGGCTGCAACCGCCGAGAGATTCTGTGGCCTTTTTATAATTGCGACCGGTGGAGCCCATACCTCAGTCGCAAAGCCGCCCGACATTGTCTCACCAAGACCGTTTCCCGTAGCAACAACAGGTGTTCCTGCAGCATAATCTCCACAAGAAGAACGAAGTCTCCCCGAAACGTCTATACCGGGTACAAGCGGTAATTTTCTAGCGATACCCGGGTGAGCCTCACACGCAAGTGCATCTTTGTAATTAAACCCGGCAGCTTCCACATCAATGCAGACAGACTGACTATCCAGGTTTTCTGGCAGGGGACCTACTGCGGCCTCAAGTTCACCATCCGACCCTCGATTCACGACCCAACCGCAGGGCTCGGTATCCTTTTTCTGATTTCCCATAACCGGCGTGCACTTTCTTCCGTATGTATAAATTATGATCCAGCCACGCTAAGAACACAAAAGTTCTCCAGCGTTCGTAAAATAAAATATGTATTCTGCTATACTACGTGAAGTCTCTCGAGAGACACGAAACGGATAGAGAAGCGAGTGCTACTTCACCCGCACCACCAAAAAACCACCACTATTCCCCACAAGGAGAAAACAATGGGAAATGCCATGGAGTTTACTGACGCCAATTTTCAGCAGGATGTCCTTGATTCAGATGTGCCGGTATTGGTTGATTTTTGGGCTCCCTGGTGCGGACCCTGCCGTATGATTGGACCTGTTATTGAAGAACTTGCTTCAGAAAACACAGGAACATTTCGAGTGGGTAAGGTGAATGTCGACGATAATGGAAGCCTTGCTATGAATTACAATGTATCAAGTATTCCAGCAATCATGATCTTCAAAGGCGGGCAACTGGTCCAGCAGTTTATGGGCGTCCAGTCGAAGGAGAAGCTCCAACAGGCGCTCGATGAGGCAAAGTCAGCATAGCCTTAGCTAGCCGATGGTTTGGCCTCGACCGCGTGTCAATGGTGCCACGACCTCGGTGAGGCCCAAGGGTCCCAACCTTTTCAACGAGTCCGTCATCGACAAAGCCTGCGAGATTTGCGTGGAAGCTTGGTTGTCGCAACTTTTCGACGGCCTTTGCCTCGATTTGTCGGACTCGCTCGCGTGTCACCCCAAAAATTGTGCCGACTTCCTCCAGCGTATAGCTATATCCATCAGCAAGCCCAAATCTGAGCCGAAGAATTTCTCTTTCTCGATAAGAAAGTTCATCAAGAACCTTTCCTAAAGTAGCTTGCAAAGCATGCTGATTCATACCCCGGAGAGGATCTTCTTCGTGGGTGTCACGCACGAAGTCACCGGCAGCATTTTCCTCGCTCTCGCCTAACGGCTGGTCAAGTGAGACGAGGCGATGGGCCATCCTCTCAATACAACAAACATCTTCGAGCGGCATGCCGGAACATTCAGCCAACTCCTCAACGCTCGGCTGGCGACCATTTTCTTGAAGGAAATCCCGCGAGAGATTCCGCAATCTCCCCATTGCATCGACCATATGGACAGGCATTCGAATGGTACGACTTTGATCTGCAATTGCTCTTGTTATGGCCTGACGAATCCACCAAGTCGCATATGTCGAAAACTTGAATCCTCGAGCATGCTCAAACTTGTCGACCGCCCTCATAAGTCCTGCATTGCCCTCCTGAATGAGATCAAGGAACGCCAACCCCCGGTTTCGGTATCTCTTTGCAATTGAAATAACAAGTCGCAGATTACCGGCAGCCAATTGCCTTTTTGCAGCATCATATTTTGTTTCATATATACCTACTCTACTAAGCCGACGCTTCAGTGTATGACGTGTCTCGCCTAAGCCAACAAGAATCTGCCGCTGCTCCTGCACACCAACTTCAGCCACTCGATCTGCGAAGTTCCGTAATTGCTTAAGCATTGGATTGAGCTTCTGAATCCGTAACCGCATTTCTTCTACAAGCCGTATTGCTTTACCTCGCTGCCGCACTAATTGTTTCCACGTTTTTCGGCGGACGGACAAACGGTACGTGGTTGACGTTGCCTGACGAAACAGCCGCTGATTTTCAGAAATAATTCTCCGAAGTGTTTTCAAATTCGGGCCTAAGCGTTTAAGGAGACGCTGTTTTTCATCCGTGTTCGTTACGGAAACCTCAAGCGTACGATCGAGGCGTACAGTTCCGGCCTTTACTCGCTCAAGAAGGTTCACTGCTGCTCGAAGTACATAATCATTCCCCAGCAATTCATTGCGATACCGTCGACGCCACAATTCAATTCGTCGTGCGCTTTCGATTTCTCCCTCTCGATCCAGAAGGGGAATCCCTCCCATTTGAAGCAGGTACAGGCGAATAGGATCATCAATCGTCTGGGTGGTGCTACTGCGGCGAGTTTTCGTCTGGCTTGATAAAACTTGTGGGATTCGCGACATAAAAAGCTCTCTCGTAGTTGGCACCGGAAGGATTGGGGTCTGACAAACAAGGCATGGCCGTAAACAAAAACGGCCAAAAGTCATTGATGCACTCCCCATGCCGCGTCACCACTGAGAACAAGGAAAACTCCAAAAACAGGTCTATTCCCCCGAAAAATGAAGAGATTCTGCCTCTCAAGCAGCTCAACACCTTCTGAGCCAAAATTTCTGTGTTGCCTTCTGGCGACACGAAATCCGAATTTTGTTGCCAAAAACAATCACTTTTCTGAAGAAACTGCTCTCGATCTCAAACCCCGGGCGTTGGCTATACTGCGTCTTTCCCGGGCGGAGCCCTTTTTATGAATTACGTGTTTATTGGCCTGATTATCATCCTTCTACTAGCCGGAGCCGTTGCGCTCGTGCTCGGACGCAAGGGGATAAACCGAACAACACTTGTATTCGCATGGCTTGTCCTGGCGACAACGGCGGGCTTTATTTTTCTTGCCGGCCGAGTTGGAGAACGTGAAAGGGCCTGGAGAGAAAAAGTTCGGGGCCTGAACACCCAGATTCGAACAACAATGTACGGCAGCTATGCAGAGAAGATTTTCTTTATATCCAACAGTGCTGATGAAGAAACAGTTGAACTTCGGCAAAAAATTCTTCGGCTTGGTGGCACATTAAGTAATTCGAAAAAAATTCGAAATAATGTCGATGTTGTAGTCGTAAGTGATCCTAAAATAATTCCACCCAAGGCAACGGAATTTGGCATTGAAGTGCTTGATCAAACAGGCATTGACAGCGCTCTCACTGAGACACTTGCGGGCCTCGACACAGCCATTATTCAGAAACGCCGAGAGCAGACACGTTTAGAAACCTGGCATAATCGACACTGGGCAAGTTCCTTTTTCACACCACCAGAAGTAGAACCAGAGGCTGGCGACCTTGGTCTCTACAAAACTGTAAGCAATGGATCATTGCGTCTCATTGTTTCCGCAGAAGATTCTGAGAAACCAGTTAATACGGGTGCTGAACTAGCTCTCTTCAATCTCAACACAGATGATGAGCGGGGGTTTCTTGGTATTTTCAGCATCGAGGAGGTAGGGCAGCGAGAGGGCAACCTGCTTTCCCTTTCTATAGCTCCCTTAACGACACCGGACGAACATGATCTTGCAGCATGGAAAGACTGGGCGATTTTCACCCGTGCTGCAAAAAACCCCAGACTTGCCGTCTATGAAGATCTCCCCAACAGTAGCCAACTTTCCTTCGATGCTTTGACAGCATTGCTTGGTACTGAAATTGAAATCGATGGAGGATCAATCACCTCAGGTGGGCTTGAGGGCATGAGAAGAGACCTGCTTCGAGAACTATCGCAAATTGGAAATATGACAAGTCAAATTGAGCTTGCAAAAGCAGCAACAGAACGAGAACGAGACCGCAACAAACAAACCGCTAGTGGATTAGCAGAGGATCGCGACGCATGGAAAGAAGACAATCAATTTGCGCAGGATGCCCTTGCTAAACTGAAGTCTAGGAGTGAAACGTTAACGAAGAATCTCCGCGAAACGAGAACCAATGTCCTCGAACTTCGAACTGAGCTTGAAGAACTGAACGCTCGCCTCATGGCCGAAATCAAAGATACCGAGCAGACTGCAAAGAACAGTGCTGCCACTCGCGAAAAGGCTGCCCTCCGTTAGCTACGCGACGAATCCTTGCGTTATTTTAGGCACTGTTTTGGCTTTTTGTGGCCATCCATCGACGAAGCTAGCATTCCTCCGCTACACTAATGATTCAGTTGTATGGCTTCATGTTGCGGCCAGAGAGACGCTGTTGCCTATTCTTGCAGGAAATTCCCGCTGATGACGACCCTTACTGATGGCCCCAAGACAGGTGCTAATTTAAAAAAGGCCGTTCACCACCATCGACTGGCAAGCAAGAGAGGCCTTCTCGAGCGTATGTTCACCCTGTGGTTTCGGGGGTTTGTTTATAATCAGATTTGGGAAGATCCACGAGTTGACGCTGAAGCTT
>CAJXFK010000037.1 GCA_913052575.1 uncultured Planctomycetaceae bacterium | reverse complement strand
CTAGATCCGATCATGAGTGACGTAATCAATGAACTCATTTTACGAGTCCATCAGAGACCCGAAACAACAAATGTCGTTGTCACTCACGACCTGACGACTGCTCATAAGGTTGCTGATCGAATTATCATGCTCTATCCACTCTCCCGTCTTGAAAAAGATGAGTCACAAATCATTTTCACTGGCACACCAGAAGAACTAGACACCTCTACAGACCCACGGGTTCGACAGTTCATCGAAGGTAAGGCCGGGCAACGCCTTAATGAACTTCGCGAAGAGCAGACACAGAACCAATCTGTTTTCTCTGCTACTGCTAAGGAACAGGAGAACGATCATGAATGAACGTGTTATCCAATTTCGCGTTGGCGTAATGGTCTTAGCGACCGCAATTATCGCAGGCATACTTATTGTTTTATTTGGCGACCTACCAAGCCTGGTGCAATCCACGTATCCGGTCCAAATGAACTTTGCAGAAGCAAGAGGTGTTTCAAGTGGTACACCGGTTCGTAAAAATGGCATTCTCGTTGGGCGAGTGAATTCTGTCATGCTTGATGAACGCGGTGGCGTGAGTGTAGTCGCTCAAATAGACTCCTATGTACCCGTCTATCGAGATGAAACACCGCTCGTTGCAAGCACAATTCTCGGTGATGCCGAAATTGAGCTTGTTGCTGGAAAAACGACCCTACCCCGCCAACGCATAACAACTGACGAGGTTCTGCGAGGTGCTGTTTCAAAAGACCCGCTTGAACTATTTTCAACACTTGAGCCAAAGGTTACCGCTTCACTGGAGTCACTGACACGGGCAAGTGATGCCGTTGCAATTCTTTCTGGAAATATTGAGAAGATTTTCGTGAAAGAAGATATTCAAATTGACCAGACCGTAAAAAGGTTAGATGCAGCGTTAGAAACTTTCACAACAGCAATGAACAATGTAAATGACATTGTTGGGGATGCCGAAGCGAGACAAAAGCTTAAAGACTCTATCTATACATTGCCTGATGTGCTTGTTGATCTACGAAATTCTGTTGGAGGTATTAGTGCAACCATCGATACTGCTGATCGTAACCTTAGGAACCTAGAAGGCTTTTCAAAACCTCTTGGCGAACGTGGAGCATCAATGGTGCAAGGAATTGATAGCGCGATTAATCGTCTCGATACTGTGCTCATGCAAGCAGCCACTTTTACCCAGGCCCTCAATGAGTCACAAGGAACGCTTGGAAAACTGGTTCGTGACCCACAGGTTTATAACGACCTGTCCCAGGCGGCCAACAACGTAAATCGCCTCACACAGGACCTACGGCCCATTATTGATGACGTGCGTGTATTTACTGATAAAATTGCGCGTCACCCTGAACAACTAGGTGTACGAGGAGCGCTCGATAGAGGACCTGGACTTAAATAAAGTCCCTGAGTACTTGTTGAAGACTTACACTTCGGGGGCATCGTCGTTGTTATGCCTCGGATCAAGCGGCACCTCATCAGAATCTGATGATTGGCCCTCTGCAATTTTGTCAAAGCCTATCCCGCGAAGCCGATCACCATATCGTTCCATCAACCAAGGCATCGTTTGTTCAATCGTATCGGGTTGCAACAGAATAAGATCTCCTGGTTTCACCGAATCCAGAACCGTCGCTGCCGATGTTGCCCAATCGCCACCAGACTCGACAACCGCCCGACGCTCTGTCTGTCTTGTCCTTGCAATACCCTCAGCGATAAGTCGTGTTATCTCTCCTGGACTCCGACCTCTTCGATAGGCATCCTCGTAGATAACAATACGATCAAATGTCTTACCAAGAAGTTCTCCCTGACGAAGGAGATCTTCATTACGACGATCACCTGCTGCTGAATATACAGCAGTCCTTTGAGCGGGCGGCAGCTTCTCAAGTGTCTTACAGACCTGCTCTAAAGATGGCACATTATGACCATAGTCAACAACAATAGTAGCGCCATCGAGATCAAGCAGATTGAATCGACCTGGACTCCCCATTGCTCCACTTGAAAAGCTTTCAAGTCCAAGCCGAACCAATTCAAGTGGAATTCCAATACTCCATGCGGCTGCGGCACAAGCGAGCGCATTATCAACCTGAAATGACACCAACCCATGATGAACAAGAGGAACTTTTTCTAAGCTTGCTAAACGAGTTTCACGTGGTCCGTCACAAAGCACAATCCATCCGTCACGAATTGTTGCCCCAAGGCCACCTGACGCCAGATGCTCAGTAAGGACGGGCAGCTCTGGATCCAGAGCAAAATAAATGACCCGACCACGGCACCATTTTTTCATGTCTACAACCAGTGGATCCGCTGCATTAAGGACTGCAGCACCTGTGGACCGTACAGCGGCAACAATTGCCCCTTTCACCCAGGCAAGCTGTTCCGGGGTATCTATCTCGTTCAGACCGAGATGGTCTCCTGAGGCAATATTCGTAACAACAGCAACATCACACGCATCAAATCCGCATCCTTCTCGCAGGATTCCACCCCTAGCTGTTTCAAGTACAGCTGTTGAAACATTTGGCTGTGCCAAAACTCGTCGTGCACTTGCTGGTCCGCTGCAATCCCCCGTATCAAGTTGTCTATCACCTACCCACACGCCTTCAGTACAGGCAATGCCGACAGTTGCACCGCCTGTTGAAGCGATATGAGCTAATAACCGCGTTACAGTCGTCTTTCCATTCGTTCCAGTAACTGCTGCAACAGGTATCCTGCCATCGTCTTCTGGCTTGAAAAGTGTACTGACAATGGCGGAACCAACATCCCGCGACTCTCCAACCGTTGGCTCTAAATGCATTCGAAGACCAGGACATGCATTAATCTCAACAACACCTCCATGCTGTGACGATAACGAGTGATCGATGCGTGTTGCCATAATATCGACACCGGCAATATCAAGCCCAACAACTCGTACGGCATCAATTGCTAAACGTACTGTATCCGGATGAACTAAATCCGTAACATCCTCAGCAGTACCTCCAGTACTAAGATTTGCATTTCTACGAAGAATGACCAGCTGACCACTACACGGAATTGTATTTTTTGAAAAACCTTGCTCACGGAGGGCATCCTCTGCAGCTGCATCGAGGCACAAATGCGAGAGTGTTCCTGCATGATCAGCACAACGACGGGGATTTTGATTCTCTTTGTTTACGAGTGACTCAACCGTTGAAATACCATCGCCTGTTACAGTCGGAGGAAGACGACGGGCAGCGGCAACGAGTACATCACCGACAACCAGTAGCCGATAATCATCCCCGGCAAGACAACGCTCAATAACAACCTCATCCTCTTCAGAAATCGCCACATTATATGCTCGAAAAACTTCGTCCTGAGTTGTTAGGCCAACTGAAACGCCTCGACCTTGATTGCCGCAGCGAGGTTTTATGACTACCGGCAAACCGATTTCTGTAGCAACTTCCCAAGCTTCTGCTGCAGAGGATACCGGTTTCCCTTTCGCAACAGGGACTCCAGCTTCTTCGAGTAAAAGACGAGTCAATTCCTTGTCTTGTGCGATTGTTTCACCAACGACTGATGTCTGATCGGTCTCAGCTGCAACTATGCGTCGCTGCTTCGACCCAATACCGAGGCGGACCAACGAACCCTCATTCATTCTGCGTACAGGTATATCTCTTCGTTGGGCTGCTTCTACAATTGATCGAGTGCTAGGACCTAGTTGTTCGAGAAGCAACTTTTCTCGTAAATTTTCGGTAACGCTCGCAACATCAAAGCTCTTGCCTTCAATCGCTGCGGTAAGCAAACTGTGTGCAGCATGCAAGCAATCAATTGCGAAACTTTCTTCCTTGTATTCGATAATGACGTTGTAGACACCATGCTTTTTTGTTTCAAACGCCCTACCATACCCAACCTCTGTACCAGCAAGTGTTTGAAGTTCGAGCGTGACATGTTCGAGTACATGGCCCATCCATGTGCCAGTTCGTAATCTTTCAAAGAATCCTCCTCGCTCACCAATCGAACAACGATGCTCGATCATGGTGGGCAACCATCTCATCAATCGCTCATTAAAGCCTGTCAATGTATGCGAGGGATGCTCCTCAAGCCATCCAAGATCAACTCGAACTTCAAGAACTGGAAATCGGGCCCACTGATTCGGGCCCCGAAGTACTTTGATTTTCTCAATATGCATAAGCAGAGTCATCCGTTGGAAAAATTTTCAAATCTAATGACGGTACCGAATGAGTTGAACGCGTAATACGGAAATGCCGGCGATTTTTATAAGGTTATTTTTATAAGGTTATTTTTATAAATAGTGCTCGGCATGTATGAAGGCGAATCACAATACACTTGACCCTTACTCCAACAAGACACACTGCCGAAATCTATAATGTCATATTTCCAATGAAAACAGGGCAAACGCCCCCAACGCAGACTCTTGAATATGCTTCCACGTGATGTGCAGTATGGCACGACCTTGTTACGATACTATTTACATTTTCTTTTCCAAATGCTTTTCGTGGGCATACGCCTATTCTCGAGGGCATGAAGCGTTCTTTCGGATGGCATTCGAAAAGTCCCGAAAAGTCACTGTTTTGAGGGAAATGCGGAACAAATACGCCTGAGTGCAATAATTTCATGAGAATTCCATCAACTGCATTTTACGTGCCGAAAATGTACGGCTACGTAACTCTTTTGGCACAAAATAAGATATCGATGACTCTGAACTCACTTTTTCTGCCTTATTCAAGTAATCTCTCAAATTGTTTCAACAATTATTGTGAGCATACTTTCATGTTCCAACAAATGGTGCCTGTAGGTTTTTCATGCTAATGATTCCCTCGGTGTGTAAATTCTATACACCGCGGGCCACCAATTACCTTTTTTCAGTCGGATGTACTCCGGCATCCTCTGTACAAATCAAGAATGGCACCAGCCGAATCTTTTGATAGCGTCAGCCTGAATCCATCAGAGACTCTGCTGGCATGCTGTCACATTAATCTTGATGAGCAAGCAAAGTTCAACTCTAGCTGGCTGGCAGTCACTACTGAGGCCTTATACACAGGAATGGACCAACTGCCTGTTGGCCCATTTGCCATTGATGAACTCAAGAATCTCGCACAACAACAATGGTCACTGCGCAAAGAATTGTGTCTCACGCTTACAACTCGCCCAACAATTGGCCAACTTGAATTACGTGCGGATAAAGAAATTCTGAAGTGTTGGAAGTTTAGTGCCGGAATAACACCAGACGTTGAGCGACTCAAAGACTCTTTTCAAACGAGGTGTGAGCATTTCTCACACAGGGAAGAAAAGACTTTTGATGCGAAGAAAAATGCTCGTGCACCTCACAATAAAGTATCAAAAAAAATATCCACAGGATCATTTAACGCACTCATTCGAGTTGTTCGATTCGCCGCTCCGTATTGGTGGGTGGTTGTCATCGGTACACTACTCGCTCTGGGCACGACATTTGCGAGCCTCGTGCCTCCATATCTGACAATGCCACTCGTCGACAAGGTGCTGATACCACACCAATCCGGAGAACACGTGTCCCTGGGGATCGCTGTACCGTACCTGGCCGGTCTCGCCGCAGCAGCCGTTGTAGCATCTCTTCTAGGCTATGGCCGAACATGGATACTCGCTTGGGTCAGCGAACGGATCACGGCGGACCTGCGAATTCGTACCTATGCTCATGTGCAGTCGCTATCACTCGATTTTTTTGCAACTCGCCGAACGGGTGACCTCATTTCGAGAATTGGAAGTGATACCGAAAGACTCAATAACTATTTGTCGATCAGTCTGATTGATTTTTTTTCCAATATTCTACTCGTGTTATTTACAGCTATTGTGCTGTTTACCATTTCACCACTACTTGCAGTGATGACACTTGTTCCGTTTCCTTTTGTGATTTGGCTTGTGTATTCAGTCCGCGGCCGTCTCCAACAAGGATTTTCCCGCAGTCGAATTGCCTGGGCTGATATGACCAGTGCTCTAGCCGATACCATTCCAGGCATTCGTGTAGTGAAGGCCTTTGCTCAAGAGGAACGTGAGATTAATCGTTTCCGACGCTCGAACCGTCGTGTTCTTGAAGCAAATGACCATGTCAACATTACGTGGAGCTATTTTGGTCCACTTGTTACGCTATTCAGTGAATTTGGTGTTCTTGTCATTTGGGCGAGCGGCGTATGGCTGGTTTTCAATAATTCAGTAACCGTTGGCACATTGACTGCCTTCCTAGCCTACATATCACGATTCTATGGAAAAGTTGAATCGATGGTCCGCATGGTTCCAGCGACTCAGCGAGCTGCTGCAAGCGCACAACGAATATGTGATCTTCTTGACTGCCAACCCACAGTAGCAGAACCAATTGCCCCACATCATATTGAGCATGTCAAAGGAAAGATTGATTTACAAAACATCTACTTTCGATATGGCAACCGTGAGGTTCTTCATGGAATTAGCCTGACTATTGAAGCTGGGGAGATGGTCGGACTCGTTGGCACGAGTGGTGCAGGAAAAACAACACTTGCAAATCTTATCTGTCGTTTTCATGACCCAAGTAGTGGAAATATATCTATTGATGGAGTTGATCTTCGCGAACTTTCACTCAACAGCTACCGGGGGCACATTGGATGCGTTTTACAAGAACCCTTTCTGTTTTTTGGATCAATAGCCGAAAATATTGCATATGGCCGACCAAGCGCCACACGAAAAGAAATTGTTACCGCTGCCCGAGCTGCCGGCGCTCATGAGTTCATTCTTCGGCTTCCACATGCATACGATTCTCGCGTCGGCGAACGTGGAGCCCAACTCTCCGGTGGTGAACGACAACGCATCTCAATTGCTCGAGCGCTTCTCGTTGATCCTGCGATTCTTATTCTTGACGAGGCAACATCAAGCGTTGATGCTGAAACTGAATCTCTTATTCAGCATGCTATTGAGAAACTTGTAACAGGCCGAACCACAATTGCTATTGCTCATCGATTAGCAACGCTTCGGCGAGCCGATCGTTTAGTAGTACTTGAGCATGGCCAGATTGTTGAAATTGGCACACATGACGAACTGCTTGCCATTGGTGGAACCTATGCCCGACTCTACAAAACTCAAATCATTGATAATCAATCACAAGAAGTGGGGCATGATTTCCATCCAACACAAAAATTTGCAGAGAAATAAAATGTTTTCTGCATGCAAATACTAGATACGGCAACTACATAATGAAAACATCAGATATGCCGGAATTACATATAAATGATTGTGTCTTATCTTGCTCACAGGATGGAACCATGGGATTGGTTACAGCGACAGGTGAACACCTTGATGGAGTACACATCGTACGAGCATTTCCATTTACTGCCGCTGATGGCCCAGTCGCCGTTGTTGATAGCTACGGTAATGAAATCATCTGGATTGATGACCTTGGCTTACTTTCGTTGGAACACCAGCGATTCATAAAGAGTCTGTTGGAAACAGAAGAATTCCTTCCGCGGATACATTCCATCGAATCTGTATCGAAAGGAACACCCTACCGCTGGAACGTGGTCACCGATCGCGGTGATACTTTTTTTGAACAGGCGACTTCCGATGGAGTAGCGTGGCACACGGACGGTAGCGTAACGATTACTGATTGTGATGGGATCTGCTATTTGATCCCAACTGTCCAGCATCTTGACCGACGAAGCCGAAGGCTGCTCGAGCGGCATAGCTAAGGGTAAATATCTACCCTTTTTGACCAATCCTACTGACCTACCAGCTCCCAATTAAAACTGGATGGAATGCGCCGTTCATACCGACTACAGGCAAATTTTCTCGAGAAAAAAGACTCAAGAATCCTAACAATACGGTTGAAAGACATTTCCAAGCAATTAGGCTCGTAAAAGTCTAGGTGATCCTTTTGGAGTCCAAGTAATGGTCCATTTCCTGAGCTGTACTGTACGAACGTCAATGAACCGTTTTTTTCCGCTATTGGTAAAGACCGGGATTTCACTCTGTGGATTGGCCGCGATTCTTTCTGCGGCATCCTGCGCAGGGCAATGCTGCGGTCAACCCGTGATATCGCCAGTAGTCTCACAGTCGTATCGTTTGGATTACCAGACGGTCTATGAAGAACAACAGATGACTGCATACCGAATGACGTATGAGACTGTTTATGATGCGAAGACATACACGGTACAAAAACCTGTCTGGGAAACAGAAACCCGCCAACGCAGCTACACCGTTCAGCGTCCAGTTTGGGAAACCCAAAATCGTGAAGAACGCTATACGGTCATGAAGCCTGTTTATGAAACAGTCGTTCAGGACCGCAGCTACAACGTTGTACGAGACGTTGTTGAAACAGGCACACGTGAAGAGCGGTACACGGTTATGAAGCCCACTTACGAGACAAGTATGCAACAACGGGTCAGTACAGTTCGCAGACCTATATATGAAACTTCAGAGAGGCAAGAAGCGTATACTGTTGCTGAACCTGTTACCACAATGGGAACTGCCTACTCTGTTGGCAGTACAGCTGTTGATACAGTGACACCAGTAGTAACGCCTGGGTATACGTCGCTTGGATGGCAACCCAGCACGCAATGGGTGAACCCGTACACAGGCGTTTCATCTTGGAGACGCGGTGGCTTCGCATGGAATGCTACGCCAGGTGTTGTTATCAATCAGGTCAACCGTGTGTACCAGCCAACAGTCACTCCTGTTCAAGTCCCACAGACAACCTATGTAAATCGCGTTGTGACGCGAAAAATACCTGTTCAAACAGTCCGTTATGTCAACGAACAAATTGTTCAACAAATTCCCGTACAAACATTAAAGATGGTGCCAGAAGTCCAAGTCCGGCAGGTTCCCGTGCAAACTGTACGAAAGGTAGTTGAACGTGTTGAGAATAAGGTTCCAGTCCAAGTGTGCAAATATGTTGCTGAAGAACAGGTTCGGCAGGTTCCCATTCAGGTACTCAAGTACGTTGCTGAACAGAGGGTCGAACCAATTTCAGTACAGGTTTGCAAATATGTTTCTGAACAAAGAACCGCGCAGGTACCACGGGTCGTTGCAAAACAGATTCCTTATACGTACGTCGTGCGAAAGCCTCGAACTGTCATAACACGTGTTCCACTCGACCCATGTGGAAACCCGATGTCTGTAGCACCAAGTGCCACATTATCTGCACCTGTACCCGCTCTCCCTCCAGCGTCGACTCCTCCAATGACGCCAGCAGCCCCAACAGCTCTTCCGCCGACTCCTGCTACACAAGCACCAATCACAGGAAATGCCCCAATAAAAACATATAGTGACCGGCCAACCGACACGTCGCCATCAAACGGTGCGGGCTGGAAAGACTCCGATTTGAACCATGTAAGTCCCGAAGCTAGCTCAGCACCATCGATACGTCAGCCGGTCCAAACAAATCGACCCGCTGGAGATATTCACCAAACAAATCCAACACCAGGACAACCTACCCCGGCTGCTGGAACATCACTGAAATTGCAACTCATTCCAGAACCTCCAACAACACAGACGACTTAAGGTACTGGGCAGACTATAACTAGCACATCATTCTGTTGGTGTGGCCCCGGTGTGCTTTACCCCGTGACGACAATTTTTATACTGTATCGTCATCTCTTCAACCCGTTTCTGTTCGTTTGCCGCGACATTACGAGTTTCACCTGAAACTCTCGTTGAAGATGAGGATTTCCTCCGAGGATATATCCTCCAATGCAACGCGACACCAGAAGTCCTATACACTCAGACGCATTGGTTCATATCAAAAACAAGTATCGCACCAACGATGTAAGTCTTATTCCCGGAGGAACAATCACGACCATGTTTTTCCATGCCACCTATCGACTGATTGTTACAACAATACTTACAGGTACATTCGTCGCACTAGGATCCAACACGCAGGGATCCAACACGCAGGCGTCAACGATAAAGGCCCTGATTATCGACGGTCAAAATAATCATAAAAATTGGCCCCAGACAACTCAGATGATGAAACACCGCCTTGTAGAATCAAAACTTTTTAATGTTATCGATAATGTGACGCATGCTGCTCAAGGTGAAGATTCATCGTTTCAACCTTCGTTTGATAATTATGATGTTGTTATTAGTAACTTTGGACATCGTGCGAGTCCTTGGAATACGCAAACCAAAAAATCTTTTGAATCTTTCGTGAAAGAAGGTGGTGGGCTCGTTGTGATCCATGCTGCTGACAACTCATTCCCGGAATGGAAGGCGTACAACCGTATGATTGGTCTCGGTGGGTGGGGAGGACGCTCCGAGAAAAATGGTCCGTATGTTTATTTTAATGATTCAGGTGAACTGATCCGAGACACATCTGCTGGACCCGGTGGTGCGCACGGACCCAAGACCGCTTTTCAGATTACCATTCGAGACAGCAAACATCCTATAACTCGCGGCATGCCTTCAATGTGGCTACATGTAAAAGACGAACTTTATGAAAGCCTTCGTGGGCCAGCTGAGAACATGAACGTCTTGGCAACAGCCTATTCAACGCGAACACAACACCATGAACCCATGATGTTGTGCATTCAATATGGCAAAGGGCGTGTTTTCCATACGCCGATGGGCCACTCAAACGAATCACAAGAATGCGTCGGTTTCATTACAACTTTTCTTCGTGGCTGTGAATGGGCAGCCTCTGGACATGTCACAGAAGGAACTCCCAAAGATTTCCCAACCGCTGATACCACCAGTAGTCGTTCTTTCAGGCCCGCCACTCCGTGACCAATCGATATCTTCTTGGTGTCGACTTCTCATCTGCACCGAGTCAACGCAAGCCAATTACCGTTGCTGTCGGTCTAAACCCAACGGCCGAAGACCCTGTGTACCGGCTTGAGACCATTCGTGAAATTGAAACACTTGAAGCCTTTGAGCGCATGCTTACTGAGCCACAGCAATGGCTCGGCGGTTTTGATCTACCATTTGGTCAACCACGAGCACTTATCGAACATGAAGGGTGGCCAACCCAGTGGAATACATTTGTAGAATTCTTTTGCAGACAGTCAAGAGAGCATCTCAGAAACACCTTTCGGCAATGGTGTGACAGTCGCCCACCAGGAAATAAATTTGCATGGAGAAAAACCGACAAACTATCCGGATCAAGCCCAGCCATGCGATGGACCAATCCACCGGTTGCGTGGATGATGCACGCAGGCATTCAACGAATGCTTCATGCTGGCCTGGCGTTTCCTGCACATCGCTATCCTCGTAAAAGAACGCATATCAAACGCATTGCGCTTGAAGCATACCCTGGATTCACAGCACGTAAAATCACTCGTAATTCATATAAGAGTGACTCTCCAGCCAAGCAGACTCGTGAACGACAAGACCGAAGAGAGCTTATTCTCGATGCTCTTTCAGCTGGTCAAGCTGGGCTTGCAATACGCTTTGAAGCCGACCGACAGTGGAGAAAACGTATCATCGCAGATGCTCGTGGTGACTTTCTCGATGCAGTCATCTGTAGTTTACAGGCTGGGCATGCCGCATTACAGCGAAACTTTGGACTCCCACGTACTCTTGATACCCTTGAGGGCTGGATTGCTTCAGTGCCTGTGAGGTAGAACGATGCTAAAGACATGTATTTTATTCACACCGGTTGAGCACTATCGAATATGACACCGCCAGAGACCGATGCCGAACAAAAAGATTGTTTTGCTGGACCTGTGTTACTCGATGAGCCGCAGTCTCTCGAACTCTTCCAAGAAAATTCGTTTGGGATAAGTCGACTTTACACCGTTGCCATGATGGCAGATGTTCTTGGTGTCAGTCAGGCTACGATCCGTCATTGGCGTCGAAACAAATTGATTCAGGCCACTCGGTCTTCCAGTTCAATTGATTGGTACGACTATACAATGCTGGTGGTCGCAAAAGACCTATCACGACTCCTTCGCTCCGGCCTTTCACTTCGAGAACTGAGCCACAAGATTCATCTTTTTACTGATGGCGATGAACGACGTGTTGGTGAGGTAATCAATCGAATTGTTATAGATGGTCGAAGACTTAGCCTTCGCTGGAATGATCTTCTTCTTTCACCTGGCGGGCAGATGCAGCTAGCTTTTTATGCCTGTGATGGAGATGCTGACACGAATTATGATGTGTCACATCAGGTTGAACAAATGACAACACTCCCTCTTGTTCTATCCTTCGATTCTGCGCAGCCCAACGTGCTCATTGAAATGCCTCATGAGAGCCAAGCAGCTATCCCTTCCTCAGCTGAGCTTCTGGATATTGCAGCTGATCTTGAGGCAGCTGGGGACTTTATCGAAGCCTCAGAGGCACTACGAGCAGTGCTTCAATCAGAGGGGCCGTGCGCATCTGTGACCTTCATGTTAGCAGAGACGTTATACAGAGCAGGCGATTTGGCTGCAGCAAGAGAACGTTATTATACGGTTATTGAACTTGATGAAGATCACCTTGAAGCTCGTACCAGCCTCGCATGTGTTCTTGCTGAGCAAGGTGATCCTGAATTGGCAACTGCTGCACTCGAGGGCGTCCTCAAGCAACAACCAGACTACGCTGACGCACACTGGCACTTGGCAGGTATCCAGGCAGAGGCGGGTTGTGAAGAAAAAGCTCGCCATCATCTGCATCGATTTCTTGCACTGGCACCTGAGAGTCCATGGGCCAATATGGCACGCGAACAACTTTCGAAACACTAGACAATCACGGTTTTTTATCGGCCGAAACAACTATTAAGCGAGCCAATCCGTGAGAACGCGTCCGTGAACATCTGTTAATCGGAAATCACGGCCGCTGTGACGATACGTCAACTTCTTATGATCGAGTCCAAGCAGATGCAACATCGTTGCCTGGAGATCATGAACATGAACAGGATTTTCCACTGCTTTAAATCCAAACTCGTCTGTCGCGCCATATGCAACACCACCTTTGACTCCACCACCGGCCATCCAAACAGTGAATCCATGATGATTGTGGTCTCGTCCTGTAGCAGTTTTCGTTCCCGCATCATTAGGCAGTTCAACGGTTGGCGTGCGACCAAACTCACCGCCCCAGAGCACTAAGGTACTATCGAGAAGGCCAAGTCCGACTAAATCATCAAGCAATGCACCAATTGGCTTATCAGCTTCACCAGCAAGCTTTCGATGATTTTGTTCAATTTTCTGATGACTGTCCCATGGCTGCCCCGCTCCGTGCCAAACCTGAACATAACGGACACCGCGTTCAACAAGCCGCCTTGCGATGAGTAATTGTCGACCGTGCGGCGTATCCCCATATCGCTCAAGAATATGCTTGGGCTCTTTGGTAACGTCAAATGCTTCCCCTGCTTCAAACTGCATTCGCCAAGCGAGTTCCATACTCGTAATCCTTGATTCCAATGCAGCGTCGGTCTTTCTTTGTTGAAGATGTTTCCGGTCAAGGGCTGCCATCAACTCAAATTGCTCTCGCTGTACTTTTTCATCCAGCACCGGGTGACGAATATATTCAACCAGTTCATCTCCTTTTTTCTTTTTTGTATCGATATACGTGCCCTGGAATACACCTGGAAGAAACGCACTGCGCCAATTTGCTGTACCAGATATTGGATATCCACCGGGACACATTGCAACGAAACCGGGCAGGTTTTGATTCTCTGTCCCAAGGCCATATGTCACCCAGGCCCCTGCTGAAGGCCGAACCAGCCTTCCATCACCACAATTCATAAGCAGCAACGAAGGCTCGTGGTTTGGAACGTCTGCGTGCATCGATCGAACGACAAGTAGTCGATCAGCATGACGAGCCACCGATGGAAAGAGTTCGCTTACCGGCAATCCACTTTCACCATATTGTTGAAACCGAAACGGTGATGGCAACGCCGCCCCTGTTCGCCGCTCCGTTTTCAATGCTCCGGGTATTTCACGGCCAGCGTATTCTTCAAGTTTTGGCTTTGGATCAAACGTATCAATATGACTTGGCCCACCATTGGCAAAAATATGAATCACGGCCTTTGCACGAGCAGGAAAGTGCGGACTGCGTGCCGCAAGTGTATTGGCCTCGTGTTGATTCAAAGCTGGTGGCTTCGCATGGAGGCTCTGTTGTAGAGCTGTTGAAGCAGCCATCCAACCAATACCGAGACCAGAACGCATGAGCACTTCTCGCCTCGAATAATTCTGGAAGAGATGGTGATAATTCATAATCTCAATCTTCATCAAATATGTGGTTAATCGACATATTGAAATTCAGCCGTTGACATAAGTGCTTGGGCCAGCTGAGGCCAAACACCAAAGTCATCTGATGATAAACCTTCTGATTTTTCTATCCATTCTTGCACCATTTGAATCTCATCTCGTTGGGGACTCCGAGCGAAGACTATTCTCCAAAGCTGTTCGATACGCGACTGAGTGTTGGATTCATCTGACAAGCGATTCGCTACCTTCTTTGCTGCGTCAATTACAAGTGGGGAGTTCAGCATGACCAGCCCTTGCTGAGGAACAAGTGTTGTAGACCGAACGTGTACTGTGGTGTCTAGATTTGCGATATCAAAGGTCCTCAAAACCCCAGGCACATCTTGTCGATCGACCCAACTATAAAGCGTTCGCCTCGCTCCGTTACCTGGATCAAGCGGATCCATACCCGGACCACCACCTGCATTGAGCTGGAGTGTACCCGCAGCCACGAGAAGGCTGTCTCGCCAAGACTCCCACGAAAGACGCCGACGGCGTGATCTGCTGTAGTACATATTCTCTGGGTCACTGGCTACCGTCTGCTGCTTTGCAGTCGATGCTTGTCGCCAGGCCTGACTCAAAATAATTTCTCGGTGAAGCCATCGTACACTCCATTTTCCATCCTTCACAAATCGCCTTGCAAGGTCATCAAGTAATTCCGGATGAGATGGAGGCTCACCCCGCAAACCAATGTCTCCCGGAGTAGCGATCAGACCTTGCCCAAAATGATGAATCCATGCCCAATTCACGAAGACACGAGCTGTCAGAGGATTTTTAGGATCAACAATCATCTCCGCAAGATCAAGTCGACCACTTGTTTGTTTATCAACATATTCCCCACCAAGAACATGAGGAACGCGCCGAGCAATCTTGTTCCCTAGCCTCCCCGGATTGCCTCTCAAGAAGACAAAACTCTCAGTCGGCTTGGACTTATCAACAAGCACCATGGCTCGCGGAGGGCCACCTGGTACGTCTGCCTGATGTGCGAGAACCCGCCTCTTTTTTTTACTGTGTTCGTCCCGCTCTGATCGCTTCGAGACACTCTTCCACTCATTTTCCAGAATGACAAAGGGTGTTCCTATTTTACCGAATACAAGCCAAAGCGAATGAATATCTTTCGACTCCTGACTCAGATTCTCTACTTCATCAGTTTTAAAGGAAACAGCTCTCGCAATAAGACGACCGTACACAGCTGCAAGATCATTCAGCGAATGAGGCTTGGAAGAAATAAGTTCTTGCTCGACATACGTATTGAGATTGGGAATAGACTCAACACATTGCTTTAATATTTTGTCTGCATCAGATGTGAATATATCACTAGGAACATTGGAAAGATGAACCCACGGGCCGAGGACTGGATGCGTGTCGCTCTTATTATGAAGGAGCCTCTTTAATCTCCCAAGAATAATAGGTCGCATCTCATAGCCATCCTGCATCCGTGGCAATCTTCCGTCTTTCTTTTCTGACGGTTGGGCAGCTTCGATCAGATAATCTGGTGCATGGGCAACTGCCTCTCGAATCGCTCGGTCATAGATTGCCCGTTCATGGTCAGCAAGGTTCTGCTCAAGTTCTGCCATCTTTTCGGCAAATTCCGAGGCTTCTTTTGTCTGTGGAGACTCCCCAATAATTGGTAATTCTTCTGGTGTTTCAGTACTAGCAAAGATGCCATGCAGGGCATAGTAATCGTCAATACCAATTGGTTCATACTTATGGTCGTGGCAACGTGCACAGGCAACGGACAGCCCCATAAGCCCACGCGTTACAAGATCTATTCGATCATCGATAATGTCATGAATATTTCCGCGAAAGGTTCGACCAACAGTCAGGAAGCCAAGTGCCGCAAGATCCTTTCTTGGCACCTCGGGTGTGATACAGTCGGCTGCCAATTGTAATGTGACAAACCGGTTGTATGGCACATCATCATGAAAAGCTTTTACGACCCAGTCCCGATACGTCCACGCAAACGGACTCTTGTTTGACTGCCCACCAAAGGCATAACCAATCGTGTCCGCATAGCGAGCCAGATCAAGCCAATGGCGAGCCCAGTGCTCCGCGTGCTGTGTTGAATCAAGAAGACGCTCGACATACGCACGGTAAGCGGGCTCGCTAGGATTGGCTACGAATGCTTCAACGTCATTCACAGAAGGTGGGAGACCAGTAAGATCGTAGGAGAGCCTTCGAATAAGTGCGTGGGGAGGCGCTTCCTCGGCAGGCTGAATTCCTTGTTCGAGCATTGTATCAACAAGAAATCGATCAATCCGATTGCTGGACCACTTCTCGAGAAGGTGAGCTGGTAAATCTTTGGATAACACTGGCAACTCATGCCGTCGGATTGGCTGAAATGACCAATGGCTTTTCTTTGTCGAAGCAATTCTCTCAGGAATAGAATCACTTCCATTCGAGATTGGGTTTTCCTCAGAGCCGACACCACTCCAGGGAAGACCACGCCTAACCCATTCTTCAAGTGTCTTGATCTCGACTGCTGTAAGTTTCCCATCAGGCGGCATGGCCAGTTCACCGCTTGCCTTGATGAGAGTGAGCATTTTACTCTTTTGAATATCACCGAGTTCAACTACTGCACCGGTATCACTACCCTTCAACACCGATTGACGACTATCGAGTCTCAGTCCAGCCTCTGCGATTTCTTCGGAATGACACTCGTAACAGTTGTTCACCAAAAGGGGACGTACCTTGGCCTCGAAAAATCGCTCTTCATCCTGAACGCTTGCTTTGGTCCCAGCTGCGAAAGCAGTCCCTGCAAGCAGGATGACAGAACAAGCTGTTTGGATGAATAGTCGTTGATGAAGTAGATACACGCTTCTTTTTTCCCACTGCAATAAAATCAGCTGACTGTGTCCTCCTTCATACTAATAGCATTCATACGATGCGTCTTACAAACGCCCGAAAAAGACCTGAAAACGCCCAGAATCACTTGGAACGTCCATGCACAGACAATCGGATCTTCCCGAATGGCACGGACGAACGTCGAAATAGAACAGATTGCCAAAATAAAACAGATTATGGATCAGCTTCACAAGACGGTAGCGATTCAAATAGAAACTACATGGCTGTAAGTCACTGAGCATATAGACAAGAGACTCTAGTAACTGCCCCATGGACCACGGATCGCATGGACACCAAATTGCACGGTGTCACTTGGATGTTGGGGGGTTGGCATGAGCGGACGCTCTCCCGGTACGTATGCGGCTCCCGGGTACGGCTTTCTGTACTGCTGGTACAAAGGCATTACGCGTGAACTGGGAACGCCCCAACTATACTCGCTCACAAACTCAGCTGTTGGTGGCACAACAAGTGGAACCGGTCTTCCCACATCAGCGTTATACCAGCCACTATGCCAGCTCTTATTTCGTCCTCTCAAGAAATACCGTTTTTCTGTTGCTCGATGACCTCCAGCCATAACCGCTTGTGAAAAAGTAATAGCAACTATTCCGGCAATGATTACATAGCTGAATAGTGAGAATCGGGAGGCCTTCATAAATGAGCTTCTTTCCTTGCTGTTTTTAAAAAAATGAATTTATAATTTTCTGTCTACCACCAGTAGGCACGGGTATCGTTTCGCATTCCCATCGCGCCGGAGCAACGAACGTACCGCCGTTTGTGCTGATAAAGAAACTCATGCGGCATAAAGGGCGGATATGTGACCCATGTATGACCAACCCGAGCTGGTACAGGTTGCGGTGCAACGTAGAGCTGTGCTCCTACGCCGGGATATGGCCCAGGAGGTATTGGTGGATAGTAATAATTTGAAAAGACATCTGGCGTCGGAGCCTCAACGCCTCCATTAATCGGGTTGGCAGAAGACACCTGCGAGAACAATCCCATTGATATGACAACGCAAGTCATGATGGCAAGTCGTACACTCATTTTTTATTTCTCCGTAGAAGCTCTCAATTCATACGATTGCAAGCCTGCATCAGTCCCTTCACACCCAAAATCCAATCCCTCCAGGGATCATAGGACGGCCCTCCGTGGCACTTCCCCATAATCCATCACATTTCCTTTAAAGGAGGGATTCTCCCGGAAATCTTCGGCATACACGCCCCAGCGCCACGATTGGAGCCCCTGCGAAGCCATTCCAATCACCCCACGGATAAAGTCTGCCCCGGCAGACCTATCGGCATGGTTGGATTTTCAATAGGAAATATCACTACACTTTGCCTCACTTGCCCGGACCACCGAATTCCGGACTTCACCCAGCCGTATCCCCCAATTTTTTTGTTCCATGACCGCTTCTGCAACACGAACCAAGAAAAAGAAAAAAACGAAATCTCATTCATCTTCTGGTGAAGATTCTCCCCAGCCGTCGGCATCCCCGACAGAGGTAAAACGGCCACGAACCAAGCGACGTGCCACGGCACAGAAACTGGCAACTGGACAACGAGATATTTCAGTCAGCGAATTCTTTGCAAAGAACCGCCACCTACTCGGGTTTGACTCACCCAGAAAAGCACTTCTCACGAGTGTGAAAGAGGCTGTTGATAATTCGCTCGATGCATGTGAAGAAGCAGGAATTCTTCCAGAGATCTGGGTCCGTATTGATCAGGCTAATGAGGCAGGCAATCGGTTTGCTGTCAGTGTGCAAGACAACGGGCCAGGCATCGTCCGAAAACAGATACCACTTATTTTTGGAAAGCTTTTATATGGTTCCAAATTTCATCGTCTGAGGATGAGTCGCGGACAGCAAGGAATTGGCATTTCAGCTGCTGGAATGTACGGCGTACTCACAACGGGTAAACCGGTAAAGATTATTTCAAAGACCTCCCGTAAAGATCCTGCACATTATTACGAACTGCGTATAGATACCAAGACAAACCAGCCTGAGATTCTCAATGGTCGAGGCGCTGGTGTGGATATTCCACCCGGCAAGGCAGGCGACACCATGATGCTGAAACGTGGTATTGAATGGGTGGCAATCAATGACCTTGAAGAACAGATTGAACACGGAACCCGTGTCACAATTGAAATGGAAGCAAAATTTCAACGTGGTCGAGGTAGCGTCGAGGAATACTTGGAACAAACGGCCATCTCGAATCCCCACGCTCGATTCCATTTCCAGTCACCAGATGGTGTCGAGCGTTTGCTTGAGCGGGCGAACTATGAGCTCCCTCCCGAACCAAAAGAGATCAAACCACATCCATATGGTGTTGAGCTAGGTCGCCTTGTTACGCTGCTTCAAGAGCAGCCAAAGATGACTTTGTCGCAATTTTTAAATCAAAGCTTTTCTCGTGTATCACCGACAACTGCCAGAAAACTTTGTCATGCTGCCAACCTCTCGACACGTACAAGTGCCGGGAAATTAGGGCGAGGTGAGGCAGACGCTCTTTATACAGCCATCCAATCAACTCGCATTCCACCGCCTGCTACAGACTGTGTCGTACCTATTGGTGAGCAACGACTTTTGGCAGGACTCCATCAGGTTGTACCTGGGGAATTTTTTACAGCGGCAACACGACCTCCTGGAGTCTATCGAGGCAATCCATTCGTCATTGAAGCTTCGCTTGCATATGGAGGTTCTGTAGCCGCACGGAAAGTCTCGCTGGAAGCACTGACCCAACTTGCTGTTGAAAGTGATGCACGAAGCCTTCGGCAGTTTTTAGCAACAACATTTGGTGGTGTTGGAACAGATGCGGCTGACAAAATTTTAAACGAAGCGAAACTAGCACCTCGGCAATCCCCCTCAAAGCTTAAGAAGTCTGCTCTCCGGGATCTTCATGAAGCAATGAAGCATGTCAATCTTGATGAAGGCCATAGCATGAATGTCCTTCGCTTTGCCAATCGTGTACCTCTTCAGTTTCAACACGCGGCCTGTGCAATCACACAGACCATTTTGTCGACGAACTGGCGTTCGTACGGTCTCTCACAATCGAGAGGGAGCCTTCCAAGCGGCCCCATCACTGTGATGGTGCACATGGCAAGTGTCTGGGTTCCGTTCACGAGTGAATCAAAAGAAGCGATAGCATCGTACCCAGAGATCCAAAAGGAAATACGCCTGGCACTCCAAGCCGTAGGCCGAAAACTTGGAATGTATCTCCGACGACGATTAAAAGTTGCACAGGAAGGCCAGCGACGAACAATTTTCCTTCGTTACTTAGGAGAAGTTGCCACGTCCGTTGCAACAATTAATGGAGGAAATCGAGACAAAATCTATGAAGAACTTCTCCGGGTTGCAAAAAAGAAAACAGCCGAAGCGGATATTAAATTAGACGAATCTGGAAAACCATTGGAAGAGCCCGAAGAGTTGAACCTTGGTGACAATGTCATCATTGTTTCACAGCATGGTGATCAGGAGGCAGAGTCAGAGATCGCGGATTCTGAAGCAGAAGAGAAACCAAAGAAAAAGCCGAGGAAAAAAGTTAAAAAGAAGATTATTAAAAAACGACGGGTGAAAAGATAATGATTCGTTTCCGTACATTTCTTGAAACAAGCATCTTGTGTTTCACTTCACGATGGATTTTGTTCGGCTGAAAATCAAAACCCTGACGCAACTTGGAGAAGTCCTGATAGTGACACAGGGATGGTGAATCATGGCGTTGATTTCATGTCCATAAACTTCATATCGCATCTCTTTCATGTTTTGGTCGGAGTGCTCTGTTGATAAGGTCCGTCTCTTCCAGTGTTTCGTCCATGGTCCAGTACTGATAATCCCCGACTTTCAGATACCTGTACGTCCTTCCCCGCCATTCTGTAGGAACTCCTGTCTGACGTATAGCCATAACAAATCTCTCAAAGTCGTGCTCGTCATTTCTGTTCACACAGTTCTTCTTCAGCGTGTACCAATGCGGCATCTGAGGCATCGTCTTAGCGAATCGCCAGTTGTGTGAATCTATGAAGTCATGAATTTCTTTTTGCTTCATTTTCTTTTGTACCAGTGCCGGTGCTTCTCTTATTCTTCTGCCATTTCAGTGGCTAATATGAAAAGTTCCTCAATCCGATCTTCTAGTTCTCGCTTTCCTTCTTCAAGTTCTTCGACACGCTCATTGAGTTCAATAAACCGCTCACGAGCCTGCTCCATGATCTCCCGTGTGTGCTGCATCTGGTCTTCAAGTCGCTCTCGCATTTCTTCATGCATCCGATGAGCCTGTTCTGCCATCTCGGCTGCATGTCGCATTTGTTCGTCGTCTCGCGTGTGATAATCATGATCAGGACGGCCAAAATAATGATGTCGCTCGTCCACTCTCTTTCTTTGCTCATTACCAACGTGCTCCGAACCATGAGGAGGACGATAACCGTTGCGATTACGATCACCACCGACACGATGCTCTATACGATCAAGCCTCGCTATCACTTCATCGAAGCGTCTCATCAAACGATCGCTCATTGGACCACCTTCGCTGCTGCGAGGCTCATGATTGTCAATCTGCCTTCGGTCTCTACCGGGGCGATCAGGTCCTTGTCTTTCCCGAAGTCCAGTTCCATTTTCATCGAACCGAGGTGGCTCTTGTGCACCTAAACGCCACTGCGGAACAAGGAACACAACGGTAAGGCCAGCAAGTATGGTGACTGTAAAGACTACTGTTTGTTTCATTGAAAATTCCTTTGTGTAAGAATGATGCAAAATTCTTGTTTTTACCAACTTTGTTTTTGGTGCACGACGCATAGTCGTGCCACCACGCCGAAATGCTCATTGCCCAAAGACTGACGGTGGGGTTTTTAAGGTATGGCATATAGGATAATTACTAAAATGATTTGTATGAAAATGTTTCTTATTTTATGAACGATCCTATTCAGAAAAAGTTGCCCGATCCAGCACTTCTTGATTTCGGCATTGATCGCTCGGGGATGGGCTACCGTCTTGAAAACATGGGAGGTGTGGTTCTCATCCGGCCACTACCCTCAACGCAAGCCAATCAGCAACAGCCAGAACTCTGGAAGAAGCCTCATGGCATATTCAAAGAATCTCGGCGAGGCCATGGTGACTGGACGTTCTCGGCCCCTCTGCCTGACCCATGGCAGATTACGCTTCCGCTTTCCAGTGGATTACTTCAGCTTCACGTACGGCCTTCACCGTCAGGACAAGTAGGTATTTTCCTGGAGCAGTTATCTCAATGGCAATGGCTTTCTGAAAAAACACCACAAGGAAGTCGAATGCTCTCACTGTTTGCACACTCAGGAGCAGCCACACTCGCCTTGGCCCAGGCGGGTGCTGAAGTAGTTCACGTGGATAGCTCACGTCAAGCACTTCAATTAGCCAGAAAGAACGCAACGGCCTCTGGGCTGGACGACGCATCCATTCGATGGATCTGCGAAGATGCGCAACGATTCGTCACACGAGAAAGAACTCGTGGCAATACCTATGATGGTTTCGTGCTTGATCCACCGTCATGGGGCCACGGCCCAAAGGGGGAGGCTTTTTCTATCGACAAGCATCTTCTGTCACTCCTAACGGACTGTGCACAATTGCTATCCCCAACAGCACACGGCCCCATTCTTCTTACTGCACACTCCCCGGGATGGCATCACCAACGCCTCGCCACAGCACTCATGTCCGCACTTCAAGTGGTGCAGTCCAGAGTACTACCGGTCTTTAGTGGTTCACTTTCATGTATGGATCTTCATGGACGAACGCTCCATCTCGGCGGTTTTGCTCGCTCGAGTGGCATTGTAGACACAGCGCAATAAGATGAATTCATCGAGGAGATCACAGAATTGCCACCGCTTCAATCAATAACTACGAGTGAAACGATCACGAGTCCATCCAACCCTCGTGTCCGAAATACATCGAAGCTTCGAGATGCAACGACTCGACGTCAGACTGGCCTCACCCTCATCGATGGACAACGCGAGATACACCGGTGCCTTGCTGCTGAGAAAGAGCTCATTGAAATATTCTTTGATGCCGACTCTTTCTCTTTGCTATCAGATACAGAACAGACGAATCTTACATCAATAGTTACTCAAGCTTCCGCTCAAGGTGCAGCAGTCACACCGCTCAGCAGCCGCCCCTTCTCAAAAATTGCTTTTGGAAATCGGAATGAGGGAATCGTAGCTGTTGCACGATTTCGAGCTGAAACGTTAGCAGACTTCAAACCTCGACCGAACTCACCAATTTTTCTCTTGGAAGGAATTGAAAAGCCCGGAAACCTTGGAGCCATTTTTCGTACCGCTGATGCAGCTGGATTCGGTGGTGTTATTATCTGCGGGAAAGGGACCGATGCCTCGAACCCTGCTGTCATCCGAGCAAGCCTAGGAACAGTGTTTCATGTCCCTGTTGCATGTGATACGTCTGTTGCAGCAATTCAGTGGTGCGAGCATCACCAACAAAATATTGTTGCCGCCACCCCCGTTGGCACTACTGACTGGCATGCAGCTGAAATGGCAAAGCAGCCAGCTATTTTGCTCGGAAGTGAAGCCCATGGAATCTCCTCGCTCTGGTTCGATGCCGCAAAGAATAAAAAACTTGCACTTCAAACAGTTGCTCTTCCGATGCTTGGCCTTGCGGATAGCCTCAATGTTTCGGCCACGGCTGCCGTACTTGCCTA
>CAJXFK010000036.1 GCA_913052575.1 uncultured Planctomycetaceae bacterium | reverse complement strand
AACCCATGACCTCGTCCTTACCAAGGACGCGCTCTACCAACTGAGCTACAGCAGCTTATTTTGCTGTCGGGGCGTCATATATTATGTATCGAAATATATCCTTCTTTTGAATAAATATAAGCGAATGCTTGTAATTCTCTGATTTTCTGACTTTTTTCGAAGAAAAAGAGCGGGTGAAGGGAATCGAACCCTCGTCTTTAGCTTGGAAGGCTATTGCTCTACCGTTGAGCTACACCCGCGGTCTGTTTCACCATTTGAGGATGCTGAATATGGCATTCCAGTCAATGGTATTAGGTTGAATCTCTTCTATGTAAGTATCCTTTGGTTATGGAAATGGGGAGTGCAGGATTCGAACCTGCGAAGGCGCTGCCATCAGATTTACAGTCTGACCCCTTTGACCGCTCGGGAAACTCCCCTTCACATGTGTTTATAAAATAATACTACGTGTTTTTCTCAGGCGGTTAAAAAGTTCACCCGTCCTGTTGTTCTCCTATTCAAAATTGTCTGTCTACCTTTTAAGTTTCATTCGACATCACCCGATTTCTGGCCGGTTCGGTCGGCAGGCAATGCCTCCGTCCGGAACGCCGACACCCGAACAACGCTTTTCTTTACTATCGTATTGAACTGCGCTAAACGGTTTTCCATCCGGCTGCGTCGTGAGCTAGCGGCGGGACTTGAACCCGCAACCTGCTGATTACAAATCAGCCGCTCTGCCAATTGAGCTACGCTAGCGGGCCTTCTGGACCGCGAACCGAACAAGTTTACGGATTCATTGGCGACGTGCAAGACGAAGGTGGTAAGACATAACCAGCAAAGAAGGGCTGGCAAACCTCATGAAATTGTTTATTCGTAAAATGGCATCAAATGCTTACAGTTGATCTTGAGTGACGAACGCCACAAAAGAAATGTCCTAAAAGCACACATTTAACAGCCTAAATCGTGTTTTTTACAAAATACTAAGCATGTCTTTCGCGTATTTGACAGATTTCAGCCTTGCCAAACTGTAAGGGCATTTCTTCAATCCTCAGTTCAACGGTGCGCAAATTGACTCAAACTGAACATGCTGGTCAAAACAGCAGGCTGATGGCCAATTGCTTGAAAGGATGGATGAAGCAGTCAATGTCGCACGAAAAGCTCAATTGTTCCTGGTTCTGGAATAGTTACTTATTCATGCACATTTTCATGCACATTTTTCAACAAATAGAAATTTCCCGGTAATCTGACGTATTCGTTCAAATTTGATTTGCCTAGGCCACTGAGAATCGAGGGTGTCATGCAGCTACAAGTCGGCTCCAGTCATATCGCCGGGGATACCATTCGAACTCCGCATGAAATTATTCTTGTCGACTGCCCAGATGAGGTTGGTCTCATTCATAGGATTACTGGTGTATTAGCCTCTCAGCAATTCAATATCGAAAGTAACCAAGAATTTGTTGATGTAACGACATCCCATTTTTTTTTCCGCGCGGAAGTGTCTTTGAAAACATCTTGTTCGATTGAGAGCCTAGCCCAACTAAAAAATGCTCTTACCCATATTTTACCCGAACGAGCCAATGTCCGGATTGTTTCTCGCGAGTTGAGGCCTGTTGTTATTTGTGCGACTCAGGAGCCGCATTGTCTTGGCGAGTTACTCTTGCTTGATGCTGTCGGTGAATTGCCAGGTAGAATTGTTGCCGTGATAAGCAACCACAACACATTGCGGAAGCTCGTTGAGAGATTTGATGTGCCATTTCACTTTGTACCCCACGACAAGCTAAGCCGGGAACAACACGAGCAGCACGTAGCTCAATTAATTGATGCCTATATGCCAGATACGATCGTATTGGCGAGATATATGAGAGTCCTTACGAATGATTTTGTTGATCGGTATTCTGGAAGATTAATTAATATTCATCATTCATTTTTGCCTGCGTTTGTAGGTGCTGCTCCCTATCGTCAAGCGTTTGAACGAGGTGTGAAAGTCATTGGAGCAACAGCTCATTATGTAACAGCAGAGCTTGATGCAGGTCCGATTATCGCCCAAGATGTAATCCCAGTCGACCACAGTTTTACGGCAAAGCAGATGGCCCAAGCAGGCAGTAATGTTGAGAAGAGCGTGCTTGCAAAAGCGGTTCGGCTAGTGCTTGAAGATCGCATTTTTGTACATAGTGGTCGAACAGTCGTTTTTTCCTGAAATGCGGTGGATAACAAGACGAGGTTCGTATTACGAGGCTATTTTCTAGCTCATCTAGAGAGTGAGTCTGAATCAGGAATGAAGCGTTGACTGGCTTCCGGAATAAAAAGGTGCCGGCCCGGTACATGCTTCTTTCACATGGTTGTTGGACAACGCGTTATAACTACGCATGGTTGGCTAACTTAATCTTTAGCCCTGATTCAATATGAAGTATTTCCGGGAAGCAGGTTTGAGTATGTGTTGGCGAGTATTGTTCCGATTGGTTGTTGTTTCGACACTCATTGGTTGTATGCACACGGCTGCCGCTCAGAAAGTAGCTGTCGAAGAGTTTACCTTACCGAATGGAATGCAGTTTTTACTTGTTCCCAGGTCGGATCAGCCAAATGTTGTGAGTGCTGGCTGGGTAGCTCGTGTTGGCAGCGTGAATGAACGCCCGGGGATTACTGGCATCAGTCATTTTTTTGAGCACATGATGTTCAAAGGAACAAACACCATTGGAACTCGAAATCCTGATAAAGATCGTACGTTTCGAGTTGAGCAGAAAAAGGTGCGAGACCAGATGAATCAACTCGTACTCAACGAGCAGTACGAGCGGTTTCGCAACGGCGAGATAGATGATCCCTGGGATCCGGTAAACGATACGCCGCGGCTCAAAAGTTTACGCACAAAACTCGACACACTGATTCGTGCCCAGCAGGGTCGAGGAAAAGCTGGGCCTGCCACGGCAACTATTGTGAAAGATGAATTTGATCAGGTTTATACAAAGGCGGGTGGCAGTGGTATGAACGCTTTTACAAGCTATGACCTGACGTGTTACTTCATAACTGTTCCATCAAACAAACTGGAGTTATGGGCATGGATGGAGAGCGACCGCCTAAATGATAGTGTGTTTCGTGAGTTCTACTCTGAACGCAATGTTGTTCATGAAGAGAGACGACTTCGTACAGACAGTACTCCAACGGGTCGATTTCAAGAGCAGTTTAACTCAATGTTCTGGGCCTCATGCGGTTATTCTTGGCCTGTTATTGGGTGGCCAAGTGACTTGAACAGCTATACCTTCGAGCAGGCTCAGGTTTATTGGAATACGTATTATCGCCCTGGAAACCTTTTTGGTGTTGTCGTTGGTGATTTCGATCCAAAGCAGGTAAAAAAATATATTAAGCAGTATTTTTCACGACTTGATCCAGGAAAAAATAAATTGCCTCCTGTCGTAACACTTGAAGTTGAGCAAATGGCTGAACAGCGAATGAAGGCATTGGGTGATTTTCCGCCAACAATTGAAGTTCGTTACCATACGGTACCCGCTGGCCATAGAGACAGTTATCCTCTCGACATGCTTGCGGAGGTGCTCAACGAGCGAACAGGCCGGCTCTATACCAGTATGGTAGAGGGCCGTGGTATTGCCGCTACAGCATCGGCAGGTTCTGATACACGCAAGTATGCAGGCCTTTTTTCTTTTGATGCCATGACTCGTGGGGATGCAACCCCGGAGCAACTTGAACAGGCCTGGTATGAGGAGTTGGTAAAGCTGCAGACTGAGAAGTTGCCAGAGCGGGAACTTCGTAAAGTAAAGAATCGTGTTGCAGCATCGAATTACCGCAGGCTTGAGAACAACATGTCACTGCTCATCCAACTGGCTTTTAGTGAGGCTTTACTTGATTGGGAAGAGATTAATGACGGTCCTGCGAAGTACGAATCAGTAACGGCCGAAGACATTCAAAGAGTTGCAAAAAAGTATTTCGATGAGACGAATCGTAGCGTTGCAATTTATCGAAGAGACACGGAACAGGTTGCAGAAAAGGGGGCTGGAAAATGAATTATTTGGTATTGAAAAACACCGTGTGCGCTCACCTGATGTCTGGGATTTTTGCCATGAATTTGTTTTGTGCAACGCCAGTCTCTGCTATTCCTCCGCGTCCTGAAGCGATTGAATTTCAGAAACTTGAGTTTACACCGCCGCGTGCAACTGATTTCCGCAGAATGCTTTCGGACGGAACCGTTGTTTTTGTAGCCGAGTCTCACGAATTTCCACTCATAAAACTCTCAATTACGTTTAAAGGAGGGGACTCACTCGACCCAGAGAGTACTCCAGGACTGGCATCGGTCATGGCGAGAATGGTTCGTGAGGGTGGCGCAGGCGATATGAAGCCCGGGATGTTTGATGAGACTCTTGATTTTCTTGCAACAGAGGTTTCAGTCTCAGCAGGAAACACTTTTACGACAGCACGAATGAACTCGTTGAGTGATAATTTTGATGAAAGTCTTAATCTGTTTGTGAACATGCTAAGAAAGCCTGCTTTTGACAAACAGCGACTCGAGGTCGCAAAGGCACGTTTGCTTGAGTCTTTAAAACAACGCAATGACAATGCCTCATCAATCCTCGCTCGGGAGTGGAAGGCTATGCTCTACGGCCGCACGCACTTCGAAGCAAGCCAGCCGACAGCATCAAGTGTCGAGGCAATTCGTCGAGAGCAACTTCAAACAATTCATCAAAAGATTATCCATCCGGGGAATATGATTGTTGCCGTCTCTGGTGATTTTGCGATTGAAGAAATCCTTGAAAAGCTCACAAAGGCTTTCAGTGGTTGGGAGCCGGGAGCTGTAGCTGCAAGCCCAGAAACTCCAAAAGCAGTGCTCGTACCCGGACTCTATCATGTGCAGAAGGACATTCCGCAGGGGAAGGTCGTACTTGGTAAGCGTGGAATAGTTCGTGACGATCCAGATGCAATCCCCTTACTTTTGTTGAATGAGATTCTTGGTGCAGGTGGATTCACAAGCAGACTTATGCAGAAAGTCCGCAGTAATGAAGGTCTTGCCTATTCAGTTCGATCGATTCTCTCTCAACGTGTCGATTATCCAGGGGCATTTCAGGCAACATTTGAAAGCAAGAATCCTACTGTAGCATTAGCTACAAAAATTGTTCTTGGAGAAATTGCCCTGATTCGCGATCAGCCGGTGAGCGATGCAGAAATTGAGGTCGCAAAGCAGGGTCTCATAGAAACTTTCCCCCGGCAGTTTGAGAGCAAGCCAGCGACGCTTCAGGTTTTTGTTAACGATGAGTGGACAAATCGGCCAAAAGATTATTGGCGCACTTTTCGTGAAAAAGTGAGTTCAGTAACAAAAGAAGACCTGTTGAGAGTTGCCCAAAAGCATCTTGATCCCTCGCAGATGGCAATTCTTGTTGTTGGTAATTGGGAAGCGATTGCCCCGGGAGACCTTGAGGGAAGGGCAACAATGAAAGATTTTTTTGGCGGGGATGTCAAGCATCTACCTCTTCGGGATCCACTCACGCTTGATCCACTCCCACTTGATTAATTAAAAGTCTCTTAGTATTCGGGGATGGATGAAACAAAACAGAAACTATTAACCATGGCGACACTTCTTGAATCGCTACCTCCGGCTCGACCTGCAGAACTTCACGCAACTTCAATCGCAAAAACTATTTCTGGAAAGCATGTCCTAGCTACAACAATTGGTCGGGGGCAAGCTGCGATCACCCTTGCTGAGACGCAACCAGAAGTGAATGTGAGCCTCTGGTTCCATGATCAGTATCAGCAGCAGTTGTTGGTCAGGGCATTACAGGAGCTACCAACACAATTAAGACTTTATTGTGAGGCCGATCCGCCGCCAAGCTCACATGGAGGTCAGTATGATCTTGCAATATTGCCTTTTTTCAAATCTGGGGAAGCTGAATTTACTCGTGACGTATTGCAGTCTGCCTTTCAGTCGTTGGCTATTGGTGGCCACTTAGTTTCCGCAATAGATAATCCCAACGACAAATGGTTACGATCACAGCTAGCCGCTACTGGTGAAACGGTGCGAGTACGTCCTGATTCATCAGAAAAGCCGACGACGGTGTGCTACATACTGCAGAAGACACGGCCGTCAAGAAAAGTGAGAGACTTTACAAGTAAGGTTGTGTTCCGTGACGGAGAACGGTTGCTTACAGCAATTACTCGTCCGGGTGTTTTCGCACATCGTCGGATTGACCCAGCGGCACGACACCTGCTGAACGCTGTGGATCTTGCTAGTGGTGCCCATGTGCTTGAGATAGGCTGTGGATCAGGCTGCGTTAGTTTGGGTCTCGCCGCGAGGGATCCTTCAATCGATGTTTACGCAATCGACTCCTCAGCACGCGCTGTGAGCTGCCTGCAACAATCGGCAGCCGAAAATGAGTTGTTTAACATCACGGCTTCGCTTGAGGCGCAAGGAGCGGTGCCTGATCCCGGGTGCTACGATCTAGTACTTGCAAACCCACCTTATTACTCAGACTTCCGAATCGCTGAAATGTTTGTTGAATCAGCTCGAGCCGCTCTCGCACCTGGCGGTACGCTTCTTCTGGTGACAAAGCAACCCGTTTGGTACCTCGAGCAGCTCCCCGGGACCTGGAATGATGTTGCGCATGAACTTGTGAAGGGTTATCACCTTATCGAGGCGGTGCGGCCGTAATCGTCAAGCTTGGCATTTCCTAACGATTCACATGAATTGTCGTTGCTGGTGGAAAGCCATTAAAATGAGTCGAACTGGCCGCGGAATACGCCCCAATTGTATTGCTGTAGAGATAGTCTCCCATTTTTAGATCAGGCAGTTGCTCCGCAAGACTAATTGTATCGAGAGCGTCGCACGTAGGGCCAAAGACAGCACAGAGTTGAGTTGGTCCAGATTTAAAACTCTTCATACGATAGGTGCAGTGGTCAAAAATAATGCCCGAATAGGTGTGATAAACACCGTCATCAACGTAATAACACAGCTTATCGCTACGCACTGCTTTTCCAATAATTTTTGAAACAGCAGAACCTGCTGAAGCTACAAGAAAACGGCCTGGCTCGGCAAGAATCTCAACTGTTTTTGGGAAGAGACGATCAAGTTCGTAGTTTATTTTTTTTGCTAAGGAACTAATCTTAGGCACACTTTTGTCGTAAGCAGCAGGAAAACCACCGCCGATATCCAGCAACTGCAGATTAAAACCTCGTGATTTTGCCTCAGCAAAAATACCAGCAGAAAGGTGAAGTGCCTGAATGTAATTTTCAGGATTCGTGCATTGACTGCCCACGTGAAAAGATAATCCTTCGACTGTAAGTCCGTGGTCATGCGCGCGAGTTATCAATTGAACAGCTTCGCCAGGCAGTGCGCCGAATTTACTTGATAACTCAACCATAGAACCTGTGTTCGGCACACGAAGCCGAAGAGCGAGCCCGGCGTTTGGCGCATGCTTTGCTATTTTCTTGATTTCTTCTTCGTTGTCGTAGGTTACAAGTGGTTTGTAACGATCAAGTTCACGGAGTGTTTCAACAGGTTTGATTGGATTGGCATAAATAATTTTGTCCCAAATAAAATCTTGACGTTCTTGGGAGGGTAGATCGGCAATGAAACGATAGACGGTGTGAAATTCCTGCATGCTGGCGACATCAAAACTACCACCAAGTTTGTAAAATGTTTCTACAACAGCGGGATCACTATTTACCTTGACCGCGTAGTATGTCTGTATTCGCGGAAAATGTTTACGAAACAGTGCATAGTTTTTCCGTAGTTCCGCATGGTCAATGACAAACAGAGGTGTGCCATGAGCCTTGGCTAAGTTGAGCAAGGTCTTTTTGTTCATTCGGACGTTGCCTCATAGAGAGAAATCAAGAATGCAGTGTGTGAACGCGTAGGTTTTCCTTGGTAAGACAAAGCGGTCAGTCTTTACCATCGGTTCGTAGAAAGTTTTTAAACTGCCAGGGGTCAGCAGAGTCAATATTAGGGTTGTTGTATCCACGAAAAGTTTCAGAAGTGTTGTTGTTAGGTGTCCAATCCGACGCTATCGAAATAAATTTCCCAAGATATGGTTTGGCGATATCAAGAACGTATTCATGCGGTAGGTCATCCGGCATTCTTACACTTTCATGTGGATTTTCAATCATCCACATGCACGCAGCAACTACAGATATCGCAACCTGCATCGTCGTTGCATTTTGATGAGGCACAAGCCGTCGAGATTCTTCGATTGAAAGATCACTGCCACACCACCAGGATGTAAGTGGGTGACCCATAACAAGTGCACCAAGGATGTCAGCTCCGCTTGTGATTTCATCGGTCATGATACGAGCCCGTGGTTGGAGTTCGTAGTTGTAGCCACGAAGCTCCCAGAGGCTGGCAATAGCAGCATCGCATGGGCAATATGCATAGTGCACAGTTGGGCGATAGATTGTTGCTCCAGCATTGTCTCGCACAGTAAGTTTCTCAGTGATCGTAAACGCTTCACCGTGTCGAACAACCATGCCTGTGATGGTGTAATCAGGAACCCAACTGGAGACATATGTATTCATTCCCATCCGTGCTAGACAGATCTGGCTTTTTGGGCCATCTTCATGTTCATACGCGAATGAAGGAAGTTCTTTTTCATGTGTCCCCCAGCCCATTTCAGCTGTTGTTGTTCCTTCTTCACGAAAGCCTTCAACACTCCATGTATTAACAAATTCATTAACTTCCTTGGGCTTATTAGAAATTTGCGTATCGCGTTCACTGCAGTGAACAACTTTTATTCCTAATTCCTTTGCAAGGTGATTAAAAGTGTGATCTTTTTGGTACTGGGCAATTCGTTCAGCCTGCTGGCCAGAGAATTTTTGTTGTTCAAGGCAGGCCTCAGCAATGTCAAGAAGAGCCTGCTTCGTAAAGTGACTAATCAGCCCAGGATTTGCGCCGTGCTCCAATACGGCTGTTGGTCCGGGTTCATCCCATTCTGAGACCATGCGACGTATGTTCATATGTCGCCAGTAGAGTGTCAGGTGTGATGGATGTGCTCCTTTTGCGTGCTCATACGGATCCCAGAGCTCAACAGATGTATTAAGGTAGAGTGTGCCGTGGTTATGGCACCAGCGAACGATCTCACAGCAGTCGATGTTCCAAGCAAGATCAATGAGTAGGTCACCTTTGCCGACATGGCGGGTAAGTACTTCGTCAAGATTTTCCGGACAAATCTTTTCTTGAACAAATCGTACGCCTTGTTCAGTCCAAGGACGAAGAGCTTCTTTATCGGGAGCAAAATCAATAATTGTTATCTGCCTCGGGTCAATTTTAATGTGGCGAAGAAGGATTGGAAGTGTACAGCGAGCGACGAATCCAAAGCCAACGAACAGAATTTTGTTATCAAAGGTAATCATGCGAACATGCATTTCCCGAGGCGACGTGAAAGTTAAAAATTGTAATGACTATGTCATGAATGAGTATAAAACGAATAAATAGTATAGCGTTGAATGGGCTGGTGATTGCATTCAATGGATTTGGTAATAAAAGATCAGATCAACAGTAGAGTGACAGAACACTTTGTGGGTATGCTTGTTCCCAGCAGTAGTATCCATTATTTGTGACGTAGGCGTTCCCCCTTTACTGTTTGATTAAAGCACTCCTTGTAAATGCTTCTCCTATTAGGACGTATGAGTAAAGCTAATGACTTTTTCACATGCAATTTGGTTGGCAATTGGTGGAGGTGTTGGCACACTCGTCCGTGCGAGTATTGCAATACTCGCTCTACGATTGTGTGGGCGAGAATTTCCTTGGGGTACGTTGGCGGTGAACCTAATCGGTAGTTTTCTTTTTGGTGTGATTGTCTCACTTGGACGCGGTCGTATGGGTTTTCCGGCAGGGTGTGAAACAATATTATTAGTCGGATTTCTTGGCGGTTTTACGACTTATTCAAGTTTTGCATTTCAGTCCTATGAATTTTTCGAGCAGGGGAGACCTCTTCTTGCTGGAGCCTATGTTGTTGGAACGGTTGTTTCTGGTTTAGTGTTCGTCTGGGCTGGAGTCATAGTAGGTCGGCTTGGCAGTGGATAATTGCAATAAGTTTTTCCAGACAAAGCATGCGTTTCTTGTTGGAGATTGGAAACGTGTTGCGGTTGATGCCACATAAATTTGTTTTAGAAGGATGATATATGGCTCCTCTTCAACGGCAATATCTATTCATTTTCTTTTTGTTCATCGGGATTATTGGGAAAGCAAGTGGCCTGAGTGCGACGGAAGAAAAAGATAACAATAATGAATATCAATGGACTGTCGATCACATGCAGGTCGGTGTTCGTTGGCAGCCGTTTTCAGGTCGACCGAGAAATAATGCATATGACGCGCAGCGGAAGATCATAGCCAGAGATAGCAGTTACGTGCAGTTTTGGATGGCGTGGTCGGCACTCGAACCAATTGAAGCAAATAAAGATTATCTCAGCCAACCGTCTGGTTATCTGCAGGCCATTGAGCAAGCGGTCAATGCATGTAGAGACTACGGAATCAAAGTGGAATTTGTATTTTTTCATTGCCCTGCGTGGGCTTCTGAGTCAGGGATAAGTGGTGGTCAGCGTCCAAGGCAAGGAACTTTTCCTGCGTTTGTTGGTCGTGTTGCAAAACATTTCAAAGGCCGCGTTGAATCCTATCAATTGTCTCATGAAGTAAATAATCAAGCAATGATGCAAGGCGCTGACGTCGACTTCTTGATCAAAGAAATTTTTATTAATGGTGCTCAAGCAGTGAGGAAGGTTTACGAAGAAGATCCAAAATTGCCAGTGCTTATTTCCACATCTGGTATGAGTCCATGTGAGAATTGTGGGCAAATGAACGGATTGGCGGCAAAGGGTGGCCGCGGAGTGAATGAGTTATACGATCGGTATATTGCAAGCCGTGATTTGATGCGGGGTGTTGATGCATTGAATTTAAATGTATCGGATCAGAATGATGGATACGGTGGAATGGACGGCAGTTGTGTTGCTTCTGTATGGGGTAATTATGAACTTGTTCGAAATAAACTTGATCAGGCTGGTTATCACCACAAGTCTGTTCTTTCATCTGAGTCTTGGGTTTCATGGGACGATGGAGCAAGCGCAGTCGATGTGAACGGAGATGGTCTCAAGAATGAGCAGGATGCATTCGCGCGTACGCTTACGATTATGGGTCAGTGTATGGAGCGGGGCCTTAATACGATGCAGTTTCCCTGGTCAGATAATTCAAGCGGCTGGGCAATGGGCTTAACAAAGCGGCGAGACTACAACGGTCGGATGGCAATCATCGCTCCTGATAAAGTGATTCCGTCAAATGATGGCGGTCCAGACATCATTACCCAAAAAATCAGGCTTGCTGGAAATGACGATAATTTTCAGATTCAAACACTCGATGGTGATGTCTTTACGATCGACAACTATATTAATCCACCTGATCCAAATCATCTTCACTATTATGTTTGGCGTTGGTTTTCTCAGATTGCAGCAGGTGCAAATGAAGTTATCCGCCATGCGGTTGCAGGTGAATTTGGTAATGACATAGTTGTAACTGGCCGCGGATTTACGGGGAACGAGCGATATCGGGTCTCTTCTTTCAATCGCACAGAAAAATCTTTTCGGGTATTGGTATATGCGTCAGGAGCAAATGGCAAGACAGGAATGACAGTCACAATTCCTAGTACGATACAGACTGGTCGTCATTCAAATACCGGTGAGAGTACAGTTGACTTTCGTGGTGAGGGCTTTGCTCCTGGTCAGTCCTATCATGCAAAATTTATTACAAAAAATATAAGTGACCAAGATGGTTCAGAATCATGTCAGCGAGTGTTGAATTCGGAGATCACAAGCGTCAAGGAGGGTGTTTTGACAGTAACAATCTCTAACGTTCAGAAATTTACGCGGATAGACTTTATTCTAGCAGCCGTAGATTAAAATCTGTGATACCAACAATGATTGCAGGGAAGAATGTTGCGTGATGGTAAAACAAAAAAAGCACCACCGTGTAAAGAAACAAGTAAGCAGTACGTTATTTCTTGGGAATCTTGATGAGGTGTTACATTCTGATGAGCAACTTTTATTAGCAGAGGCACTTCAAACACGACCTCCAAAAGCAATACGAATGCGGCTGCCCCAGGCGCGGGGGCTAGCTCTTGAGAGGCCGCTGCCTTTTTCTTCAGATTCAGTACCGTGGTATGCCGCTGGGCACTTTTGTAATGAAGCACATCAGCCAGGTAGATTTCTTCAGCATGCTGCAGGCGTCTATTTTGTTCAGGATGCAGGTTCGATGCTAGCGCTTCGTCTACTTGATGTTCAACCGCATGAATGGGTTGCAGATATATGTGCAGCCCCCGGTGCGAAAGCTTCCGCAATCCTTGAGAAGGTAGGACCAGGCAACGGATTCCTGCTAGCCAATGAGCCGATTCGAGGTCGATTACCAGCTCTCGAGTTCAATCTGGCACGGGTGGGTTTTCCACGATACTGCATCACATCAAAAGATCCAGAACGGTTGAGTCCGCAGTGGAAAGAACAGTTCGATGCAGCACTGATTGATGCCCCATGTACCGGACAAATGCTTGTTGGTCGGGGTAAACAGTCTTTTGCTGCTTTTACAGAGAGTCAGATTGCCCATTCAGCAGCACGACAACTCCGAATAGTGTCAGCAGCATCGAGTCTTGTTCGGCCTGGTGGTCGACTCGTCTATTCCACTTGCACTTTTGCGCCCACTGAAAACGAAGATGTTATTGAAACTTTTCTCGCTACGCATGAAGGTTGGCATGTGGAACACGTTGCCGAATTACAACAATGGCAATCACCACGCTCACCAGGTGGATATCGATTATATCCGCACCGTGATCGGTGTGCGGGGGCATATGCCGTCCGTTTGCGTTTGTCTGGAAATAGAGAGCCAGAACAAAAAAGCAGTCGTCAGAAAGAAATGAAAGACGAGCCTTTGGTGTTAGGAAAAGATTCCGTAGGAAGCACACGGGGTGGTTGTCGAATACAGCATGGAAATCGTTGGGAAGAAGTACCGAGTGATATTGAGCGAAAGATTGAGGTGTCTTGTGGGCGGCACGGGGAGATTGCTTATCGTCCTGCTAAGCAGTGGCGGCCATCGCATGCGCTCGGCTTACGAAGGGATCAATATTGGAGTCCTTCTGGAACGCATGAACTTGACGATTATGGAGCCCAACAATTCATGCAAGGATTATCACTGCCGCCTGGACCACTTGGTTGGGTTGTTGCTTCATGGAGGGGGCATCCACTTGGTTGGCTTCGGGGTAATAAAGAAAGGCTAAACAATGGGCTACCAGCATCGGCAAGGCTTGGTTTTATACCGATAGTATAGTCCCTCACAGAGGAGCATAATGAGAACCCATTGATGATAAAAGTAAGTTTGTTACAGACTTGTCTTTGCTAAAACATTCTTTAATGATTGTCGTAATAATTTTTTAAACGGTCTCAAGAAATTGTGTCGTGCGTTGTACAAATCAGTAGTGCTGAGGGAGTCAAATGAAAACTTTCTATCGATTAATTCTCTGTTGCTTACTGGGAGCTCTCTTATATTCCCCGAGTAGAGCCGAAAGTCTTAACGTGGTCCTCATAGTTGCTGATGATTTGGGATGGGGAGAACTTGGATGTTACGGTCAGCAGAAAATTCCTACGCCAAATATTGACCAGCTCGCAGCGAACGGTCAGAGATTTTCTCAGTTTTATGCCGGTGCACCAGTATGTGCACCATCAAGATGTGTTCTTATGACCGGGTTACATTTAGGGCATGCAGAAATTCGTGGAAATCTTCAAGCAAAAAAAGTTTTTCCTGAATTTAAGGAAGGTCAATATCCCATACGACTTGAGACAATTACGTTCCCTAAATTATTGCAGCAAGCAGGATATAGGACCGGTGCGATGGGTAAATGGGGACTCGGGCCTGTTGGGAGTACGGGTGACCCAAACAACCAGGGGTTCGATCTTTTTTTTGGATATAACTGCCAGGCTGTTGCACATAGCTTTTACCCAGAAAGCCTTTGGCGGAATGCAGAAAAAGTGCACATTAATGACCATCCAATACCGGGTCATAAGAAGCAGCCAGAGGGCGAAGTGCGGATGGAAGACTGGATCGCAGAGACGTATGCATCACGACCGATTGTCGCTGAAGCAGAGCAGTTTATTCAGGATCATAAAAAGGATGCCTTTTTTCTCTACTGCCCCTTTACCGAACCACATGTTGCAATGCATCCACCGATTAAAACAGTGAATCGCTTTCCTGATTCTTGGGACCATGCACCATATCGTGGTGGGAATGCGTATCTTCCCCATCCGCGGCCACGGGCCGGTTATGCCGCAATGATTGCGGAACTCGATGACCATGTTGGCCGAGTGGTTTCAGCAATAAAAAAAGCAGGCCTTATGGATCGAACTGTGATCATATTCACAAGCGACAACGGTACGACTCACGAAGGGCGTGGTGAACCTGACTTCCATATTGGAGGTGTTGATGCTTTGTTCTTCAACAGTACGCTGAATCTGCGGGGTTACAAAGGAAGTGTTTATGAAGGAGGTTTACGTGTGCCGTGTATCGTAAGACTTCCCGGAGACGTTGGGGCCGGTCGTGTCATTGATACACCAGCATGGTTTCCAGATATTTTCCCAACAATTTGCGACATTGCTCGGATCAAGAAACCTCACAATCTTGATGGAATTTCTCTGTGGAAATTTTTGTGGCAGGAAGCATCTCTTTCTTCCCGTCCCTCACCAATGCTCTGGATTTTTCCTGAATATGGCGGCCAGATGGCCGTGCGAATGAACAATATGAAAGCGGTACGTCGAAACCTAAAGGCTTCAAAGGCCAAGTGGAGTCCCTGGGAGGTCTATGATCTGGCGAATGATCCTGCTGAGAAGATAGATCTTGCAGAAAAACGACCAGATATTATCGCGGCTGCCGTGAAGGTGTTGCGGCAACAGATCACACCCAATTCCGTCTTTCCAATGCCGAGACCAGAAATGTGATTATTTCGTGGTCGTGAACTGGTGGTTGAAAAATCATGAAGACGATGGGCTCAATAAAACCTATTTTTCTCAATGAAAAAATTGAGTAATGATCACTCGCATCGATCGAACCAGGCTTCTTCGAACATTTTCTGTGAATGATTTAACGACAAATATTTCCGAGTAATACTTGAAGCGTTTCTTGCTATGAATATCGCCTTATCAGGCTGCTTTCTTAGAGAATCGATGTCCTCAGCAAGTGTGTGGCGGGTCGCAGGAACGAACGAATGGTTCACTTTTAGGTGTTTGTGCCAACACTCGATCCACTGCGTTTCAAAACGTATCGGCACACACCCAAATGTTCCAGTCAACAGAAACCGGTGCCATGAGGATGTGTTGCCATCGATATCCAGTAGGTAGCGATGTTTATTTAGTGCAAACACTTTATCTTTTTTTGCGGATAGCTTACGTGTCTTGATTTCATTAACTAATGAAGCCGTGGTTTGTGGGAAACTCGTTAATTTACAGTCGGCATCCGGGATTTGTTTTGCTGCAAGACAAGCAGCCACGCGTGGGTTTTCCAAAGATTGTAATTGTCCTGTAATCGCACCTCGGAAATAAAGTGAGTCTTTTTTTCTTCCAATGGGTGTGTGGTAGGAATCGCTTTCTTTTTTCAAGTAAATAAGGATTTGGTATGAGATCATGAGGGTCGTTAAGTAATTTTGCAAAGCGAAATGTATTTTCTGGTACCGAAGAATTATTACAGTCGCTTATGTCCACTGGAACGTCGGTGAAATTTATTTTTGGATGATGCTTGATCAAACGACCCAATGCATTCGATACAGCTCGCCAACGTTCGAAAAAAGTTTGATACGCATATTCACATGAAAAAGTAAGTAAAAGGATTTTGTGTTGTGATTCTTGTGAATACGTCCAACGCACAACTGTGCGGTGTTGAGACCAATCTGATTCCAAAAAACGAATGGCTACTGGAGTATGAAACACTTGGTTCCATCGCCTTGGTCGTAGGACAACATCAAACGCTGCCCGTGGTGCCCAGAAAGAGGTTTTTTTAAACGGCCCTTGTGAAAATGCGGTCATGTTGAAAGTTGCCTGATTTCATCTTGGCTGACAATGAATTTTTTGACTTGATAATCAGGAATACTTGTAAAGAGTGAAAGATCGATGATAGAAATTAAATTATTATGCCCTGTGAATGAAGCTGTTTCTCTACCTGTTTTTGCCATCCCCGATTTGCCGCTGGGCTCGCTGGGCTTGGATGAAGAATTGTACCAATAGAGATATTCGAGTTGCTCATTGCTGCCAGTGCTCTGCTTTCTGCAAATTTTCCTACACCAATAACATGTTTTGGTTGGCACCATTCGACGAGCCGTCGTAGTGCCTCATCACATGCTTGAAAAAGAGGCTCGTATTCTCTGGCAGGCAGTTTGTCCGGAGTACGATTGCGACCAGATTCTTCCATGAAAACAAGTGGACAGTAGTTGGCAACAAAAAACCGTTTGTTGAAAGCTGATACCTTTTTGAAACGGTTTTGAACCCATCCCCAAAGTCGTTTCCCACTCACCTCACTACGAGTGCACGAAAAGCCATCGATCGGCCGTTTTGGATGAATGATGGGGGGCTGACGTACAACCTCATCAATTCCTAAAAAGTCCCGAACGAGAGAAATTTCTCCGAATGGGACGCCTGTTTGTGCCATGCCCCAAGGGCCAGGATTCATGCCAAGGAAAAGTACGTCAATGCCCTGTTTTGCATGTTGCTTGAGATATGACTCGTGTGGTTTTCGTGCATACACAAGAGGATTGTATACGCAGGTAATTGGGGTTCCAAATTGAAGTAGATTCACTTCACGAGAGAGCCATCTGGAAATATTTACAGGTGACATGTTCAGTGCTACGGTGATGTGAATAAGGAGACTATGTGTTTGAAAGTTTTCAGCTCTGTATTACCGAGAGTTAAACAATCAGAATAAAGAAAAGCTTCAAAGATCCAGAAAAAATTCATGTGGTATCGTTATGAAATCACTTCACCCGTAACAATTTCAACAATCCGCCAGTCAAGCCACCGCACGTCCGGATCTTTTCCTTTTTTGCCAACAAAGCCTACATGGCCTCCATGATCGGTAGGCACTAAGTGAACGTTTTCTGGATATTTGACGTTGTCTCTTGAAAACATTTCGAAAGGTACAAATGGATCATCTCGGGCGGTAATGATCGTTGTTGGTATACGAATAAATGGAATGAATTGTGCAGAACTTGACTTCGTATAGTACTCGCGTGCATTCCGATAGCCTATCGCGGGTGCTGTGAACCAGTTGTCAAAACCTTCGAGCGTTCGTGGCCTTGGTCCGTCTGCAGGACGAAAAATGTCTGAGCGAAGACGTGACCACTGTGCGAGGTGCTTTAGGAGCATGTTCGTAAAGTGCCGCTCATAGACACGGTTACGCCGGTCACTGATCGATTGAATTCCAGCAATGAGATCAATAGGAGGATTTACTGCAACTGCGCGACTCACCATCGCAGGTACGCGCTCTGGTGTTTCTCCTAAATATTTCAGCAGGACGTTTCCTGACAGTGACACCCCAAACAATGTGATATCAGGATGGATGCCAGCGTCATTTTTGCAGCAACGTTTAATAACTGCATCGACAACTGTGGCGAGATCATCCGAACAGCCTGCATGGTAGGGGTGCCGAGCCCATTCAATGCCTGCTCCACAGCTACGCATGTCCCATCGAAATACACGAACACCTCGCGCAGTCAGTTTCTCGGTGAGGCGCACAAGAAGTGGTGTGCGGTGATGATCTGTAAGGCCATGAGAGAGAATGGCAACTTTACCACCAGTACGCCATTCTTGCGGACAGTCTTCATGAAGAGCAATTGCATCACCGTCAGCTAATGTGACTCTGTGCAGCGTAGCGTTATGAGCTGCAAGTTTTTGTGGTATCACGGTCGGCAGAATAGTTTGTATATGGGGATTTTTCATCCACCATGGAGGTTTGAAAGTTGTATTGGTTGTCTTGTAATTCATGAAAAGAGTAGGTCGTTTTAATTTTATTTATGATGAGATCGTAAGTTATTCAAAAGAATAGGGATTCTTTTTTTCAGTACGGATTCTAGATGATTTTTGAACTGACTGATATCGTCTGATGTTAAAAATGCTAGATAAAATAAGATTACGATCTGGTGAAAGACAAAAACCTTAAGTGTTGCAAAAATCATGAGATGAAATATGAGTCCAGAAACGAGCATCAAGCGTCGAGTGGCCGGTACCCAAATGAGAACTGGAAAAAGGAGTAATTCAAAAAAAAGTACAAAAGTTGTGAGTGCAGAGGTGAAAACTGGATATGTGGTAAGCCACGTAATATCAAAGCGGGACCAGTATTCTTGAGATATGACATAGTGAAAAGCGGAACCATTGTACCAAGCAGTAGAAGCGAGTTTATGCCATCCCGAGAAAAAGTAGACGAATACGATTTGAATCTGAAACAATCGTAAACTCCAAGCAGGTTGCTCTCCTGTTGAACATTGCCAGGCAGGTTTCCCTAGGTGTCCGGCCAGTCCAGCGAAGACCATGAGCGTGGCATAGCACTGCACAAGAAAATCACCTGAGTTGACAGGGATAGCTGTTACGACTGAAGACACACAAACCCATGCAAGCAGCGGTGCGATACGATTAAAAATGCCAGTTGCAAGAATGGCTCCAGAAAGCATTCCTAAAAGTGTCACCAACCAGACAACAGTATCTGATCTGTCTGAAAGCACTGTGAAGATAGTCGGAACTGGTGATGGTTGTTGGGGGAAGCGACCGCCAAGTGCAACCAAGCCATTCGTTCCAAAAAACATTTCCATTATTGGCTGTAATTTCCAAAAATAGAAAATCAGGTAAGCGCCGTAACTCATCCGCATTATTGTGAGTATCGCTTGCGGTTTTGGAGCGAACCAAAACCTGTCCCAATAGGTAGCCCAAGAGGGATCACTCACGGGAATCTCCAGAAACTTTTTGGTCCTGCTGCAGAACTGAAGTGGAACTAAAAGAACCAAGAACATACTCTTTTTGTAGTGTGTATTCTTGAGTCTTCGGAAGAATTCCGGGTGGAGGAGTTTCTCGGATAAATTGCTGTAGGGTAATTTTTTTTAAAGGTTGAGATTTTTCAATGTGAGTCGATTTCCATTTGAGGTAAACAATCGCCTCTTGTTCTCGACCTTGTGTGAACAGGCTCTCTAAAAAGTAAAGCATACGAGGACTGTTTTCGAGAGTTGCAGAGGATTTTTTATTGACACCATTTGCCAGGATGATGCCGTAATTGATTTGTTGATCAAACTGATCTGGGTTTTGATACATCCCCCAATCTTGTCGTTGCCCACTCCACTGAATGTATGGGTAGTAATACGGATAAAGGCATTGTATGAAGGGAGACCAGGCTAAATTGTTAAGAAAAATAGAGCTTACGTGTAATAACAAAAGAGAACTTAATAGAGCTCGGTATATTTTGAGTCTCAATGAAATCACCCCCTAGTTTCTTTGAACCCGGAAACATATTGCAATTCAATAGAAACTGGGTCTGCCCGACTCATTTTGATGGACTACTCATTCGACCTTGAATGTTCGTTAAAAAATAACAGCACTCATCTGGCTTGGGTCGCCGTGTGAAAAGTGGCTTTGATACTTTGATTTTTTCAAATTTCAGTATCTGTTTGGCAGCGAGATGCTACCAGTCGCCGATAAGATCCTACAAGAACAAGCCAAAAGAGTTTTAAAAAGATCACCCTGGATACGTGATCATTATGGTATTCGTTTTTGCAAAGCTATATTCGGTATGCAACGGTCCAATTTTTTATTGAATGGTATGAGTGAAAGATCGCAAGACGAAAGAATTTTTTGCAAATCTTCATAGGACTACTTTTGCTGGCCGTTGATGAAAATTACACCCTCTCAATGTATGACTCCAAGAGCTACAAGCAGTCATGGCAACATGCTTCGAGCAGACGACTTCTTGGTCCCACATCAGGATCGAATCCTGATGTCAAAAGAAAAAATCTTGGTGCTTAACGCATTTGAGGCATTTTCCAGTGATTGAGTGGTATAAATCGCTAGTTTTTCGAGTATTACAACAGGGAAAGATCGACTGTAAGAAAGGTGATCTACGTCGGCATCGTTGCAGCTGGTTAGCATGGCTGCGTAAATAGCTACCTCTTCCCACGTAGCTAATCTTGAATCCGAACCCCACGGTTCGTTACGGTCTCGTCTTCTTGTGAATTGACAATCGTGTCCAAGCAGAAGATAGAGGTGACTTGTGAAGAGCATTGTTCCAGACCAAAGTTTCTTGTTTGTCCGGTACCAACGAACGTCATTTCTTTTATTTGTTCGGCTTGTGCTATGCACCGTGGTTATGTGCTCAGCCAGTCAGGCTGAAGACATTCCAAGTGGTGTTCAAGAGGGAACTATTGATAGTCATCCGGCTCTTATCGATTCACCAACACACACAGCAACATCGTCCGGGCGTATCGGGGATGCAATCAATGTCGCCTTTATCGGTTCTGAAGAAGAACTCCATCACATGCTTTCGGTATCCGGCTGGTACGCAGCAGATCCAATCACTTCTAAAACGTCTTTTCGCATTGCCGCTGACGTTGTTTTACGGAAACCTTATCCTCACGCTCCAGTGAGTAATCTCTACCTATGGGGACGCAAACAAGACGCGGCATTTGAGCAGCCGGTTGGGAACAGCCCAAAACAACGTCACCATGTCAGGTTTTGGCAATCGCACAAAGTTGATTCAAACTCAAAGCCGCTTTGGTTGGGAGCGGCCACCTATGATGAACGTGTTGAACTCAGCCGTACGACTGGAAGAATCACTCATAAGATTGCACCCAACATCGATCAGGAACGAAATAAACTCGTCAATGATGCGATCGCCGTAGGAAAGCTAGAGGGCTATTACTGGGTGGAACAGTTTCACCGACTCGCAAAAGGAAAAAATGGCGGGGGTGACCCATATTTCACTGATAGACGGCTTGCTGTCGGAGTGATCGATATACAGCGATAAAATATCTGTGACGCCGCACCGGTCTGGATTGGTTGCGTTCGTTCAAAGAACGCACACACGTTTTATACACTGTCTGCTATGGGATTCGATCGACCAGAAGCTGAGCCGAAAGATCGCGAATTCGGCAATATGCTCGACGCCGTAGTCTAAAACCCTGAGACGACATTACCATCTATGGGATCACACAGATTCTTCCATGTTGCTGTGTCGATAGCAGGTGATATGGATTTGACACTACCGTCGCATAGTGTGACCGAAATGCCACCACTATGAAGGGATTGGGCACGTCCATGGTCACAGCTTTTAATCCAATCAGGCTCAGGTTGAAACATATTACAACCTGAGGCAATGTTTGTTGCATCAGGTTGTTGGCCATTCATGCAGAAGTGTGGACGCCAACGTAGGTTTGAATCAGCCCACAAATTACCCCATGTACTTGAGTCGTTTGGTTTTCCACTGTTTCCGCAGGTGCCGTAGCGCTCAGAAAACATAATGGTTTGTGAAAGACCATCAGTGAGCATCGCGAGACGGGTTTTCCCCTCTGTAGAGAGTGCATATCGGTCACCGAAGACGAAAAAGTTGCCAGCATAATTACCAATGGCCCATTTGTTAGCACCACCATTTGTCGTGGCAGCAACAGTCTCTGCATTTGGACGACTTGGACATAAAAACCCGTCAATGGATGTTGCGTATAACGTTTTCCCATTCACAGCAGTCGAAACATCTTTATTGGATTGTTCGAAAAGAGAGGCTTCCTCAAGGAATGGCAACAGAAAATAAAATACAGTTGCACCAATATATCCTTTGTATGGTCCTGCTATTTGAATCGGAGACTTTTTATGATTTCCTACGGAAGAAGCATTCACACACAGAGGCGGTAGAACTTTATTTGCATCCAAGAGACCATGAGCAGCAAGACTAATCTGCTTGAGATTATTGGTACAAACCATTCGACGAGCAGCAGAACGTGCTGATTGAACAGCTGGCAAGAGGAGGGCTACAAGCACACCAATAATCGCAATGACAACAAGGAGTTCAATGAGCGTGAAACCACTATGCAATTTTTTTTGGCTGGTCATCATGGATTCGCCCTTGTAACAATTCAATATTTCAAAAGGTAACTAACCCATAATGTGTCATCAGGAAAAAGCTTATTTTCTTTCTACCACTCTCTGCATGACTACAACACACATCCACTCATTTTCTGCAGCGAATAGCAGCAATCAGAAGTGCTCAAGGGGTAGCGATCATCCCCCTATCGGCTATTCTCACGGTGCTATCGGGTTCTTATCGGATCACAAGCCAATCTGTTTTTCGTGGCTTGTTTATTGGCATTTTTCAGTTCAGTATTCTTGTGGTTTCGTCGAAAGGGCCACCCAAACGTTATTCATACCATCATTTTGTGAATGGATTGATTTTCAATGAATATGAAGTTCAACGATCTGCCGTAGTCATCTTTGCCACTGCTTTTAGTGGTGGCAGTCTTTCGGAATGTAACGGCTGACAGAGCCTGCTTTGCGTTATTACCGAATGGCTGCTTAAACTCAGGCGTTTCATATTGGATAGATATACTTTGAGAGTCTTGTCTTCAGTGCGTGGCGTGAGCGCGTCGCCGTCAGGGATGCCTGTGATTGTTGTGTCAGCGGCAGGGAGTGCTAGCAGGCAGACCGGCAGGCAAAATAAAAGGATTGTTCGCATTGAACACATCGTAAAGACCGGCGTGTAGACGCGTAACGCCCCACGCTGACGCAAAATGCGTCGGTGCTGCACAATGCAAAGAATTCTGCTGCGGTCGTTTCTGTACTACGAAATAAGACTCTCTCTGGTTCGCATGACTTTTGGCACGCCGTTTGTACTAAGCAAAAGCATCTAGCAACGCTACCAGTTACCAGAGGCAAAACCATGTTCTTCAACAAAACAAAAACACAACGCAGCACAACACGCCCAACACTTCGCACTGAAGCACTTGAGCCAAGAGCAATGTTTTCTGCAACAGCGATGCCAGCTGTTGAAACAACGGCACTCGATCAATTCGATGTCGGTCCTGTCAATCGTGCTGCGGAAGTCAATCAGGTCAAAACATACTGCACTGGATACTGCGTTGCTGGCTTTATCAAGCTAGGCGACATTAAAGGTGAGTTAAGGCCAACGCAGAACCTTGGCGGCACTTCTGGTCCTGGGGGAACAAGCTTTTTCACAGGTGTCAATTCGCTGGCACAATGCAATCAACAACCAAGCATCACCGGTTCAGCTGATCCTGGCGGTGATGACATCTTCATGGCAAAGCCAGATCACCGTGGTCTCAGCTTGCATGATTCTGTTCATTGCTTCGGTGGTCATGATGTTCAAATGGTAATTGAACGAGTTTTCCATGGTGGAGAAGACATCCTCGCCCAAGCCAATCAAATGCCAAACTTAATAGGCGACAGTGATCGTCCCGGAGATGTAGGAACGTCTTTCGAGGCTGGTATGAATAGCGATCAAGACCTACAAGACATTGTTCTCCACGCCTCAGAAAATCCACATGGAAGTCCTGATGGTTTCATAAAACTGGGTGATATCAAAGGCGATTTTCAGCTCACCCAGCATCTTGGCGGTTCAGCCAGTCCTGGTGGTGATGACGTCTTCATGCCAAAAATATTGAACGTCTCCATGCATGATCATATGCAGGCACCG
>CAJXFK010000035.1 GCA_913052575.1 uncultured Planctomycetaceae bacterium | reverse complement strand
CGTTATCGGTGCCCTCATTTTCAAGACGGGCATCGATGCGTATTTCTAAAATGCCCCGAAATGTTTGTTTCAGCAACTCGCCGCTTTTTTCCTATAGATGCAACAATTCTTGTAACGCAGTTCTGCCTGCCCGCCAAACTGCGAAAATAGATTCTGCAAGGGAAGAAGAGTTCTGCGAAGGCTAAACAGCGTCCATAAACTCGCTAAATGTTCGAGTTCTATGGCGAGTGTTTGTTCAGATGCAGAAATACTGACCGAACGGCCTTGGAGTTGCCCAGTAAGGCGGCCGGTCAGAATTACTTTGGGTCGTTACTTGCGTCCCGTGTTCGTATCTTAATTGTGCCGTCAAGAATCCATTCGGCATGCTGAGCGGTTGCTGTGGTATCGCTTGGTATTTTTACGTGTAGGTTCTCAAAATCATAAGAGATTTCGGCCTGTCTGCCGGTTAATCTGTCATAAAGTCCAATTGCCAAATCTGGCCATGAAATTGGTTTTGAATCAGCCATGATCGTCTCCTGAGAAGTTTTTCTTGATCTATTCCTCAATTAGGGTACTTTAGTCGACGACGCGAAAGAAACAAGGTGTTTAGCCTTCGGGTATTCATTGGGAATACCATCACGCGTCATGGGGCACGCTGTTTCGATTGAGTCACGCTGTACATAAGGGAGAGAAATTCATGGTGGTTCAGAAGAGAAGAGTATTATCGATATCTGCAGTAGCTTGCCTCCTGGCATGTCTTTTTTTAGGGCACGCTCAAGGTGAAGAGGTGGAACCTGCCGAATTAAGCACGAAAGCTTGGGTGGCCCTCAAGGCTGGAAACCACAAAGAAGTCTCTGTGTTGACAGAGCAGTGTTTCAAAGAATTCGGTGAAGAAGCCGATAGGCAGCAGAGTGAAAACAAGGAACAGATTACAAAAGATAACACTTCGGATTTTCCCGAATTGAATAGCGTTGGGACATGTCTGTTTATCCTGGGTCAATCACTGGCAGAGCAGGGTGACAAAGAATTGAGCGAAGCCGTTTTCACAAAACTGATTGAAAATTACCCGGACTGTCACTGTGAAAATAAAGAGGGCTATTATTGGAAGCCAGCAAAAGTGGCAGACAAAAAGCTTGCCGAGTCGCTGGAAAAAGAAACTAAGTAGTTGCAAGTACCTCAGTGACGGCTTGGACAGCTCGTTGTATATCGGCGTCTGTGTGCTCGCATGTAATGAAGAATCGAATGCGGGCAGCGGACTCACGTACAGCGGGATACAAGATCGGGCGAGCATTAATACCCTTTTCGAGCAGCTTTTGCGACACTGCAAGTGCTTTTTGTGAACTTCCGACAATCACCGGTATGATCGGTGTATTTAGACTAGGGCCGGTGTCGAGGCCGGCTTCTTTTGCAAGTGACAGAAAAAGAGCTGATCGCTGCTGGAGTTGAAGAACACGCCATGGTTCGGCCTGTAGCGTTTGAAGAGCCGCCAAAGCAGCAGCAGTATTTGGTGGTGAACACGCTGTCGAAAAGACAAAAGCAGGGGTTGTGAGACCAAGATATTCTATGAGTTCAGCAGCCCCCGCAAGATACCCTCCCCCTGATCCAAGTGATTTACTGATTGTTCCCATCCAGATGTCAACTTGTTTCGGGTCAATATTGAAGAATTCAGCGATTCCCTTCCCGTTATCTCCCATCGTGCCGAGAGAATGCGCTTCATCAACATAGATCAGGGCATCGTGTTTCTTCTTCACATCGATAAAGCTGGGGAGGTCGGGATAGTCCCCGTCCATGCTGTAGACGCCTTCGATAGCAACTACAGTCCGCCGGTATTTATGCCGAATGTCACCAAGGAGGCCATCAAGTTGTTCATAGTCGTTATGGCGGAAACTACGACTGGCGGCCTTCGAAGTCATCGCACCTTCGGTGATACTCTTGTGTGCTAGTTCGTCGTACAGAATAAGATCTCGTTTATCAAATAGATGAGCAAATACTGAGGCATTGGTACCAAAACCACAGGGAAAAACAGCGGCACGTTCCGTTCCCGTAAATTTGGCAATCGCTTGATCGAGTGCGTTGAGCAAAGTCGTGTTTCCGCCAACCATGCGGCTAGCTGTTGCACCACATCCGAATTGATCGATTGCAACTTTGGCTGCGGTTGTCACATTCGGGTGACTTGTGAGACCGAGGTAATCAAAGCTGGTAAAGCTGATGACGTCTTTACCACGAATTGAGGCGTGTTTTCCAGTGACTGACTCATGTGCCAAAAGGAATGGGTTCTCTAAACCAAGAGCCTGCAGGTCAGCAACTCGTTTGCGTAAAACTTCACACTCTTCAAAGGTGTATTTTCTGACAGGGGAGCTATCAGGGTCCTTGCTTGTGTCATTGAAGAATACCTCATCTGTGACACAGTCTTTTGTGTCAAACATTCTCGTGGCGATACATGTAACGAGATCTTCACATGTGTGGATATCTCGTATCCACTCTTCGTGAAGCCTCATACCATAGCTGCCTTGGAGTCGGACAATTGCATCCTCAAGACGGGCTTTATCGATTCCAGCTTCTGTGAGAACAGAATGTGGTAGTAGTGGTTCTTCCTCAGGATGAGGCATGACCCGGGAAAGCTCATTCAGCACAACACCGTAGATCACGTCACGAGTATGGGCATTCGGTACGATTCGTTTATCGGCGATCGATACAGTTGAAGAGGCGGTTTCTACCGCACCAAAGCGAATCATATGAGATCCTTACTGCCAGGGAGCACAATACGCGAGACATACGACGTTAACGGACTTCCCAAGTGTAGGACATCAATTGGGTCGGTGTGTAATCCGGCTAGTCGTTATAATGTGTCTTCACGGGAAAAACATACTTTTATGCGGCAAAAAAGCCGGCCAGCTACGTCAGGATTTATTTTCTTATAGCTTCTTTGAGGCCCTTTTTTCCTTGAGATATCCCTTTTTGTTGCAGGTTTTCCAAGGCTTAGGTGCGATGGTTTTTGGTACTGTGTAGCTCAATTTTGGGTTATTGCTGTGAAAAAAATCTCGGAATTCGCAGCCTGTCCTTCTGGGGTTTTTTTTTTACAAATATTGAAGCACGATATGGAAATCGAAATTCCTAGGAGTGGGCTATGCGAGCGGTAGTTGAAAAGATGTTCTGGTTCGTTGTTCGCCTTATTTTGCGGCTGAGATATCGCGTTCGAGTTGATGGGTTGGAACAACTCCGGGCTTTGACGGGGCCTGTGCTCGTGCTGCCAAATCATCCGTGTTATATCGATCCTCCGACAGTGTTGTCGCATTTATATCGAGCCATTCAGGTGCCTCTGCGTCCGCTTGTGTATTCCGGTACCTACCATGTTCCATTTCTTTTGCCGCTGATGAAACTTATCCGGGCATTCGAGGTGCCTGACCTATCGGCGCAGAGTCAGTCAGCAGCAGCACAGGCCCAACAACTCATAGATACAGTTGTTGAGGGAATTGAAGGAGGAAATAGCTTTATTATTTATCCCTCCGGGCGACTCCAAAGATCGAATCTCGAAAAGATTGGATCGAACCGACTTGTCTACGAAGTTGTTACTCGGTGTCCGACAGTGACAGTGGTTCTTGTGCGAACGCGTGGTCTCTGGGGAAGTCTTTGGGGGTGTGCACGAACAGGGCAGACGCCAGATCTCACGTATAGCGTGCTTGAAGCACTGGGGTGGCTCTTCAGTGGACTGTTCTTTTTTCTTCCAAAGCGAAATGTCCATTTGCATATAGAGACGTTAAGCCGTGACAGTCTGCCAACAGAATCACGGGAGGCGTTTAATCGAGGACTTGAAGACTGGTTTAATGTAGACGCGCCAGAACTTCCTGAATTTATTCGGTATAGCTGGCTGTTTGGTCCTTCCGAAGGTTCATATCAATTAGCCACGACAAAAAACATTGATGTGGATGCGATCAGGTCCAAAACCATTGAGCAGGTGAACGAGTTAGTGGCTTCTTTCTTGAAGCGAGACTTGAGCGAGCACGAGCGATCGGCGGCAACAAAGCTTGAAGAACTCGGGTTGGACAGTCTTGATAGGATGGAACTTGCATTAAGGATTGAACAACAATTTGGTTTTCAGAGTGACGCTGTTGTAGAAACACTTGGCAGCCTCTGGACACTTGCAGATGGGAAGCTTGTATCGAATAGGCCCTCAGACAAAAAGGATGCAGTGCCTAAAAATTGGTTTTCGGGTGTAGTGCCTGGGATTGGCCAAAACGCTGCAGGAAAGTCACCCTGGCTACTCGACGACACGGTGGCGGCTGCATTCGTGCGACGAATGATTGAGACGCCAGGTGTTGCGGCCACTGGTGATCCAATGTCCGGGGTGCTGTCTCGACGACGGTTGCTGGTGGCAGTCACCTTGATGGCGCGTCGCTTCGCCAGAATTCCAGAGAACCATGTTGGCGTGATGCTTCCGGCAAGTGTAGCAGCGGATATTGTTTTCTACGCAATGCACCTTGCTGGGAAGATACCTGTCATGATGAATTGGACAACTGGTCCTTCAGGCCTTGCCCATGGAATACAGGTGACCGGTGTGAAAACCGTTGTGTCATCAAGTCGGTTGGTGGATCGGCTTGGTATTACGATAGAAGGGGCAGAATATGTTTTTCTTGAGAATGTGAAGACGTCGATTGGAAAAATTGAAGCATTCGGTGTTCTAGCTCGTACCTATGTCTGGCCATCGTCTTTTTTGAATAGTGTGCCGCATCAGAGTGAACGAGATACGGCGGTATTTCTGTTTACTTCGGGATCGGAGTCGACGCCAAAGACGGTCCCGCTGACTCACTTGAATTTGCTTACAAATATTCATGACAGCCTCGCTGTGCTCGAGCCAGATCACACTGATAGCCTGCTCGGTTTCCTGCCTCCGTTTCACTCGTTTGGTCTCACGGGCAATGTTCTGCTGCCACAGTTATCAGGGATTCGAAGTGTTCGGTATGCAGATCCGACTGATGCGTCAGGTCTCGTTCGTCTGATTAGCACTTACAAACCGTCTCTCTTGTTCACAACACCGACATTCCTCGGATATATTCTGGCGAATGCAGCCGGAGATGAACTCCAAAGTCTTCGTAAAATTATTACTGGTGCCGAGGCGTGTCCTGAGGCAACGCATGTGCTCTGTAAACAAAAAGCAGCGAAGGCAATCATCCTAGAAGGATATGGGATTACTGAGTGCTCGCCGGTGGTTTCGGCGAACCGGATCGACAAAAACAAGCACGGCAGCATTGGGAAGCTTGTAGACCATGTTCAGGCCAAAATTGTGAATCATGAAACAATGGAGCAGGTCGAGCGAGGCCAGACCGGTATGTTACTAATCCGCGGTGATTCAATATTCGACGGATATCATGCCTTTGATGGCCCGAGTCCGTTTGTGGAATTTGAAGGTCAGCAATGGTACCGTACTGGAGACTTGGTCTCAGCTGATGGAGATGGGTATTTTCAGTTTCAAGGTCGGCTGAAACGATTTCTGAAAGCAGGAGGAGAAATGGTTTCATTACCAGCGCTTGAGGTGCCGTTTCAGAAAAAATTTCCTTCGGATGAGAATGGTCCACGAGTCGCCGTTGAAGGTATTGAGACGCCAAGTGGAAGAATGATAGTTCTGTTTACAACTGAGGAGTTGTCGTTCCGAGAAGCTGCTGACTTACTCCTTGAGTCTGGGTTGCGAGGTGTGATGCGATTTGATGCTGTTCGAAGAGTCGATAGCATTCCTGTGCTAGGGACTGGTAAAACAGATTACAAGACGCTTCGTTCGGAAGTTGAAGTAATGGCTAAGGAAAGCATGGTCACTAATCCGACCGAGCCCGTCTAGTTTTTGGTAATACACCCGTCTAGTTTTTGGTAATACAAAAGAGCGTCGTCTCACCACGGATAAAAAGTTCGTTGTCAATGAGGGCTGGGGTAGCATCAACCCCCTCTTCCATCTCATTGACTGCAATCACTGTAGGCTCATCTCCGTCTCGAATGACAGTTATTGTTCCCCCTCGGTCTGTCATAAAGATGCAGCTATTCGCAGCTACTGGTGATGCATACGTGTGGCTGACGCCCTCGATCCGTTTCTGTTCATAAACCGGCGTGCCGTCGTGGATGTCCAAGCAGGTCAGGAGTCCTGTTTTACCCTTATAAAACCAGATTTTCCCATCGTTGAGGAGTGGTGAAGCGATATCAGGTGTGTTTCTTGATACCGTCCAATGGACGTGAGGAGAACTCTGCAGATTGCCATTGCCTGTCAGGTCAAAACAACCAAGAAAGGACCCACGGAAACCAGAACCGATGAGGACAAGGCCATCAGCAGAAACTGCTGATGCCACCGGTCGCACTGTCTGTCCGCTGCATTGCCAGAGTTCTTTGCCAGTATCGAGGTCGTAACCGCGTGCTGCATTCTGTCCATTCATGGCAACCTGCTTGGAGCCATCAGCACGGGACACAATAAGGGGAGTTGCCCAGCAGGTTGGCTCGTCGCGTGGAATATCCCAGAGTGTTTCACCTGTCGTAGCTTTGAGGCAAATAAGTCGTGAGGGCCCCTCATGGTCCCACGGAATGACAATTTTATCATCGACGAGCGTAGGTGAACTTCCTTCACCGAACTCATTACGAGTCTGCATATTTCCAAAGTCTTTATTCCAGATTGGCTTACCGTCCATAGTAAGGCAGTACAGACCTTGAGACCCAAAGTGGGCATACACGTGTCTACCATTGGTGCAGGGTGATGCTGATGCATAACCATTTGTACTATGTGTTCCTTCGTGAGGGATGGCTTGAATGCACGAGTGTTCCCATTGCTTTGATCCTGTTTGTCTGTCGAAGCAGAGCAGGCGGAAGTCGAGGGTAGAGTCTCCAGCCCGGAGAGGTACTGCAGTGGTAATAAAGACCTGATCGTTCCAGATCACAGGTGACGATGACCCACGGCCGGGGATTGTTTGTTTCCAACGGCAGTTTTTCTGAGGTCCAAATTCTACAGGTGGTGTTGCTGTGAGGCTTGTGCCATTGCCGGTTGGTCCTCGCCAATGCCCCCATTGTTCTTGTTCGGCACTGAGCATGGCAGGAGCTATGAGTCCAATAACCAACAGTAGCAGTGTGAATCGTATGGCTTGAAAACGGTTTCGTGTTGTTTGTAAAGTTGTGCGCAAGATTGTATTCATGGGTTGTGTCATGGTTGTATTTCTCGATACTGATAGTGTTGTGGAGAGACCGTTTCCTCACATCATTACCATACTCTTTTTTGATTACGTTGTGAGGAGTTGAAAGCATATGGCTGCCTTTCCAGATATCCCAAAAATTCAATACGAGGGGCCTCAGTCCCAGAATCCTCTAGCGTTTCGCTGGTACAACCCAGACGAGGTGGTTGCCGGCAAGACAATGAAAGAGCATTTGCGTTTTACAGTTGTCTATTGGCATACGTTTCGGGGTACTGGGAGCGACCCATTTGGAGCGGCAACACTACAACGCCCTTGGGACGATGGCACGGAAAGTGTTGAAAACGCATGTAACAGAGCACGGGCTGCATTTGAGTTATTTGAGAAGATCGATGCTCCGTTTTATGCCTTCCATGATCGTGATGTCGCGCCAGAAGGAACTTCACTTTCCGAAAGTCATGCAAATCTTGATACCGTTGCAAAAGTTCTCAAGGAAGAACAGGAGCGATCTGGTGTTGGACTGCTCTGGGGTACTGCGAATCTTTTTAGTAATCCAAGATACATGCATGGTGCTGCGACATCGTGTAACGTCGAAGTGTATGCCTATGCGGCAGCACAGGTAAAAAAAGCTCTTGAGATCACAAAAGAACTTGGAGGTCAAAACTATGTCTTCTGGGGTGGCCGTGAAGGCTATCAATCCTTATACAACACAGACATGAAGCGCGAGCTTGACCATCTTGCACAGTTTTTCCACATGGCAGTAGATCACGCCAAATCGATTGGGTTTACCGGACAATTCCTTATTGAGCCGAAGCCAAAGGAGCCTACGAAGCATCAATATGATTCAGATGTAGCGGCATGCGTGAACTTCTTGCGAGCGTATGATCTGACCGACTCGTTCAAGTTAAATCTTGAAACAAATCATGCAACGCTCGCAGGTCATGAAATGATGCATGAACTTGAAGCAGCAGGCAGCCAGGGATTCCTGGGTTCTATTGACGCCAATACGGGTGATCTTCTGCTTGGCTGGGACACTGATCAGTTTGCAACAAACTATTATCTCACAACGCAGATTATGTTGGTCTTGTTGAAGTATGGGCTTGGTTCCGGCGGTGTGAATTTTGATGCCAAGGTTCGTCGAGAAAGCTTCGAGCCCGTCGATCTTTTCTATGCTCATATAGGTAGTATGGATGCCTTTGCACGTGGTTTGCGAGTTGCGGCGGCGATTCGTGAGGAGGGAGCGCTCTCTTCAGTTGTGAGCGAACGATATAAGAGCTGGGATAGCGATCTAGGGAAGAAGATCGAGTCTGGTACATGCAGTTTTGCTGAACTTGAGAAATGTATGCTTGAGAAGGGTGAAGCAGCGGCAAATACCAGTGGTCGTCAGGAGCTCCTTGAAAATATTGTGAATCGCTACATCGATAAACATTAACATTTCATGTAACGGATGCTGTATTGGATCATCCAGTTGACCTTGATGATGAGGAACTCCTGCGGGCCTGCCGTGAAACGAGAACACGGCGAGGTGGTCCGGGTGGGCAGCATCGTAATAAGGTTGAAACGGCCATTGTTTTACTGCATGTCCCAACGGGTGTGTCAGCTGAAGCTTCAGAACGCCGAAGCCAGGCCGAAAACCGCCGAGTTGCGTTGCACCGCCTTCGTACAAAGCTTGCTGTTGAGTGTCGTGTTACGCGAGAACAAGTCCCTTCACGGCGGTGGCTGGATCGCGTCAAGAACGAACAGTTGTTAATTTCGGTCGATCATCATGATTATGCCCTACTTGTTGCGGAGGCGTTTGATCATCTTGCACTGTGTAATGGTGAAATGCGTACCGTGAGTGATTTTCTTCGGGTAACACCAACACAGTTAGCGGGAATCTTTCGGAAGAATCCTATGGTATGGATAGCATTTAATTCTGATCGAATCCGGCGGGGATTGCGACCATTGAAATAGAAACTGTGTCCTTAGGCCTGCGACTATCGTGTTCGGCCTACGACTTATGCATGGCTTTGTGTTTGTACCGCATTTTGGGCCCACTGGTCTCTTGCCGGGGATGGATAAGCCACGGGTGAAAGGATCAGATTACCGGACTAAAAGAAAGCGTCGGTTCGTTATGTGTCGAAGGCTTTCCCATCCATCATAACGACTCCTCCGAAGGAGAAATGACGGTGCCCTGAAGGGCATTTGTGAGCGTATGTCGTGCATTGTCAACGGCAATCGCCTGGCGTTTTATTGCTGATGGAAAATGTCGATGTTGGAACATGTGTTCGAGTTCCTCGATCTCTTTACCATACTGCTTCGACAGGGCAAGAATGTCGTCAGGTACAGCCCATTTTCGGAGATACATTCCGACAATAAGCCTTTTGTTCCATCCTTCACATATTGGAATCCAGTGAAGGCAGAGTTCTGGTTCTCCTGAGATGGCGGCAGTTGAGGATTCGATGGATGCAACTCGTAACTCTTCAAGAGCCTCTTTGGGCTCTGGGTAATATGCAAAACAGCCTGCAATACTCACTGCAATAATTCCGGCGAGACCGCAAAGGCCGACTACAGGTGCGGGAAGAATGATATCGAATCGACCATGAACAGCCTTCGGAACAGGTGCATGATTTAGCCAATGATCTAGTTTTTGATGTGGGTCAAGAAAACGCAAAAGACCACCACAGGCCGCGAGTAAGCCAACTGCAGCGATACCGAACCATTCGTGTGTTTGAGTCTCAAGCTTAATACGTCTCACAATATCTGCAGGAAAACCGCCTGCAGGTACTGTGCCAGAACGATACGGTGAGCAGTACCGGTCAAAGGCGTGACTATGATCCGACGCTTCGATTGCTTTGGGATAGAGCGGTCCCTCAACGCCGTAAGAAATACCTATGACGATAAGGAGCATAAGGCCGAACCAGATCCCTAGTTTTTTCCACCCGTAATACCACCACATCCAGGCGAGGAGGCCGACGTTCATGCCGGCACCAAAGCAAAGCAGGATAAATGCAGCACCAACGGAGTTGCCATGTTGAAACATTGATCCAAGTTGTCCCATGGCGACCATAGGCGTTGCGTATGCAGGTAACGCAACACCAGTCATGGTAAGAGGAGCCCATGGGTTGTCGTGTGCCATTGTGCCGCCAAGGATTCCGTAGGGTAAGACCATGGACATGAGCCCTACACCTAGAAGGCCGATTGCAATGAATGCCATCATGGGGCCAACAGTAATGCGGCCCATTCCAACCGCGACGGATGTAATCCTTCGAATCCCTACCGGACACTCCGGTGGAGGTTCAATATCGAGTTCAGTGTTTGGAAACAGTTTGTCAAAAATTGCACCAGATACGGTGACGACAACTAATGAACAGCCAGCGAATGCAAAGATTGTGAACGGTTTGGAGAGAGTAAGGCCGTAGAGTAGTGACAGCGGGTCAAAGAGTGGGCTGGAAAGTGCGAATGCAAAAATAGTACCTATAGCAATGCCACTCAACCGAAGTTGTTGGCATATTGGAATCACGCCAAGGGAGCACCCGGGTAAAGCCATACCAATGCACCATGATTGGAACAATGAAACGACTGAATTCGATCCAAAAAGTCTTTTGGTGCCAACTGCTCCAACCATTCGTTCAAGGAGAGCGGTAATACAGATTCCGGATAGGATAAACGGAGCGCCCTGTAGGAAAGACTGAATTATTCGGAGTATGGCCCCGTAAAAAAGCTCAGCCATCAACATCTTTCAGGTCATTTATGTGCTGCAATGCTTGATCGCTATCAAGACAACAGTGTCCGCCACTGCAGGTACAGTTTTTTCGGTGATTGGCAATATGTCCAATAACCAAGAACAAACCCCCAAGTGGACTTAGCCAGTTTGTGAAAGTTGCAAATTGGATAGTCTTTTCGCCGGCCGTAGCCAGGCTGTCTTCTTGCTCGCAGCAGGCCGAACACTCCGTGTCAGTGCATGCTAGGCTTTGGGCAACTGGGCTATCGGTTATGGCAGCAGCACAGCACTCGTCTCCGAAAACGAATGCACTAAGGGATAGTAGCGTTATCCCAATGAGGCCTGAGAGGGCTGGAACCAAGCTTTTATGTTTTCTCCAACCAGGGATGAATGCACTCGCTGCGAAAATAAAGCAAAGCATGGTCATCCATTGATGGAAACCCTCATGTGCCAACCAGTTGAGACCAAATGATGGGAGGTAGGAAAGGAGTAGCGGCATTGCTGCGCAATGAATCCCACACGCAATCGAGGCAACAAGTCCGGTCCAGTCCGCCCATGTTATCCATGAATTTTTGTTAGAAGCTGCTATTGTGTTTTGGTGTGGAAGTTTCATTTTCATGCTGTGCTTGTGAGGTTGTGAACACCCGCTTTGGGACGTTGCTGTAATGATATCAAAAAATCTGGTTTATTGCGTCTGTTCTGCCGGGACATCAACGGATTCAAGAAGTTGGCTGATGAGGCTGCTGGAATCAGCGGCTTCAACGTCCAGACGCACTGCTAAGACTGGGAAAGCAACTTGTTGGGCATCATCTGGTGTGACAAAGCTGCGACCAGCGAGGCACGCGGTTGCCTGAGCTGCACGTTGCCATAATAAAAGTCCACGAGGGCTAAGCCCAACGTCGATATCGGGGTGATTGCGAGTGGCTGTTGCAAGCGCGACGAGATAACGCTGGACGTTGTTGCCGACACGTATCTGCGTGACGGTGTCTTGAATGTGGTCCAATTCACCCGCCGTCAGAATTGCAGAGCTATTTGAATTAGTTGATTCTGATTTTGTTTTGACAGAGGCAGCTAACATAGCAGTTTCATAATCTGCAGCCGGATACCCAACAGATAATTTCATTGTAAAACGATCTAGCTGGGCTTCTGGTAGTGGGTAGGTCCCATGTTGTTCATGAGGGTTTTGAGTTGCGATAACAAAAAAATCATTTGAAAGTTGGTGCTGCTTTCCATCAACTGTAACCTGCCGTTCCGCCATCGCTTCCAATAAAGCACTTTGTGTACGAGGAGTAGCCCGATTAATTTCATCAGCAAGTAAGACTTCTGAGAAAACAGGGCCAGAGCGAAACTCAAATTGTTTCGTGTCAGCATTGAAGATATTAAATCCGGTAATATCACTTGGGAGTAAATCAGGGGTGCATTGGAGTCTGCTGAATCGGCCACCGACAGATTCAGCCAAGGCCTTCGCAAGCGTTGTTTTGCCAAGGCCGGGTCGATCTTCGAGCAGCAAGTGTCCTCGTGCGAGCACGCAGACAAGTACTTGTTGAATAACTTCTGGCTTACCCTTCAACGCATCTTCAAGTCGAGTTCGTATTTGTTCAATTTTCTGTAATCCACTAGCCAAGCTTGAATCAGCAGATAGGTTGTTCGGTGGAGTAGAGAGTTTGCTGGTTGCGACATTCATTTTCGAACTCGTTAGTGATGAGGATGTTGGAATGAAGAATGGGGTGTGGCGAGATGGGCTGTGCGTCGGTCGATTGCAACGAGGTTTCTCCACGACCACATGTTCAGCGCGGCAGTGCATGTTGGTAGTGCTGCCTGCCTTGCTGGCTGCTCACCTGCAGGGTCGTAGAGACACGATTCTACACTCTGAAGGAAGGGTTCAGTTGATGTGAGAGTCGTAGTTTTAGAAGAATCTGATGATTTCCGTTGAATATTGATTTGGCTCGCCAGGAGTTCGAGCCATCGACGAGGGGAAATGCCTCTTGGTCTACTTAAGCCGACGCGTTGACAGCGCCGGTCAATAGTACGCATGGTGCGGAGTGTATGCCAGTTTCTGTTCCATAACGCCTCAAGACGGAGCAAGGAAACATCGCCAATATCCAAGAGTCGTCGGCGAAACAAAAGGCACATTGAAATGAAAACGAGGAGGCCTGTTGTGACAAATGGATGCCGCACTACTTGTCCGTAGACGAGGTGCGTCAGTTTCGCAATGCGTTCCATGAGGCTTAACGGTGGTGTTAAAACGCTGTAGCCAGGACTCGGTTCAAGCGTGACCCAAAAATCTCGTTGGACGAGGACTTCCGCCCAGCAGTGAACGTCATCAGACAGAATTGGGGTGAGACCACTTTTTGCATCATAGCGGTTTGGGCTTGCGTAGAAACCACTGACAAATCTCGCTGGGTAATCGAGTGAACGTAGCAGCCACACGGCAGAGGTTGCGAAAAGATAATCAGGCCCACGTTTGGTTTCAAACAGGAATTCTTCAACCGTGTGTCCGGTGTCTCCAGTTACACGGGCGTCATTGTCAAGTGTGTAGTCTTGACGAAGATGATTGATGATCGACTCGATTTGTTCCCAGCCTTTTTGTTTTCCTACTGTCCATTGCTGCGCTAGTCTGCGTACCTGGAAAGAGGATTCACCGTCATCAAATTGACGGTACTGTTGTTGTGAAAAAATGCCGGAATAGTCTCTGTCCTTCAACTTTCGGACATCAATAACTCGAGATTGAACATGGAGAGTTGTAAGTTCTGGCAAGCTGTCCCTGTCGACGCCAATTATTCCGGGTTGTTCCCAGCGAAAAAAGTCAGCTCGATTTAGTTTGTCGATAGACACGCCGGTGAGTTGAATTGGAGTCGGTACGCGATTCGTTTTGAGGTTAATCACTTTTACGGCGTGTATTTCTGTCGCCCCGTGCGGGTCATCAAGTTTTGTTTGCACGCCAACGCGAAGCCATGGACGGTCAGCGACAGTCTCAAGACTCAACTTTGGTACTAGTTCAGGCAAGGGTTCTTCTGACCAAGAAGTGCCGTCAAAGATATCAAACGATTCGAGTTTAAGGTGGAAGGGAAGACGGCCGCGAACATAGATTAATGCGTCGCTATCGATACTTGATATTGCCTTGGTTTTTGCTTTCCCGGGGCGACGGACGGTTGAAAATTCACGTGAACCCTTTTTGCTTTGCGCCATCCGGTGATCTTCAGCGAGGGCCTGAATTTCCGGGGCAATGCTAATGACCTTTTGTCGCTTTTTCTTAGTGAAAACTGCTTCATTGTAGCTTTCGTCAAAAACGTCATAGAGTGTAGGGTCATGCGAAGCTGCGAAAGGAGCATTTTCGATTGGTGCAAAGCTACGAATATTATCCAGTCCTGCAACAAGGAGGTCGCCATCGCCAATTCCATCGCGTGCCATCGGTGACGCGTCATCACCACCGCCTGATGTGGGTAGCCATCCTTCAGTTTCAATAAGTCGGCCACCTGCGACGGGTATTAAGAGTGGTAATGCCAATGGTATTGCCAACGCCGGGGTCCACCAAGGGCGCTTTCGGTGAACCACGCTTGATGTCAGTGTAATGTTGAGACGTTCCCAATATCTTGCACCAAGCCAACTAATAGAAGTGATCGCGAACGCTATAGAAAGACCGTTACAGTACGGCAATGTTGTCACTGAAGAATCAAAGCACGCGGATGAAAAGACGAACACAAACGTGCTGAGTGCAGCTGACGGCCCTTGATTGAGTGGGTGGTGCGATAACGTTGCGAGCCCAATGATTGCATTGCGAAGAAGTGTGAGCAGTAAAGAGTCCATCAGGTGCGGTGCATCTAGGTAAATTCGTAGCGGCATCTCGATGCAGAAGCCAAGAGCGGTGATGCCCATAGCCCACAAACGCCGGGAGTTATTTGTACTTCCAATGCCGGGTGCGAGTCGTCGCACACCCTCTGACAACGCAATAGTAATGCCCGCCAGAGTCAAAGACGTTGTCCAGAAAGTATTTGGTTCTGGTGGTACCACGAATCCAAAGCCTGCAGCATCCACAGCAGCAGAAGCAACTATCGCCATTGCGATACAGAGCCAGCCCGACAATCCTCTTTTGGGAAGGCTCTGAGTGACCTTGTTGTTCTTTTTAAAGTGTGGGTGTTGTTTAACCGACATGGCAGAGTTTCTCCCATGAATTTTGAAACGCCAATAGAAGATCATCAGCTTGGCGAATCCATATCGTTCGTCCATATTTCGTATGCTTAATAAAAGTAGACTCGTCATTGGGTTCATTGGAAAGCACAACGCATAGCTGATCACCCTGAACGGCTCGGTGTTCTGAACCCTGCTTGAGTCCTTTTTGTGTGGTGATTCGGACCTGAAAAACACCACAATCTGAGCGATCTTTTTTAGCAGATGAAGTCTGGTTTTCTTGGGAGTGGCGGTTGTCTGCCAAAAAGCCACTCTCAACGGATCCGAGGTAAGCTAGTTGATCGAAAAATCGAACAAGTCCACTTGTTCCTTGGCCAAGTTTAATACATTGGTCTCGAAAACAGCATTCAACTGCTGCTTGTTTGCTTTGGTATGCGGTAGCAATACTCGCTGCTATTCGTATAGCCCACTCAAGGCTACTCTCACCATTTATGAGTTCATGAATTGATGGGTCTGTATCGAAAATAATTCGAATGGAAGAGGTTGCGGGAGCTTGACGTTCGCATACCACAAGCGTGCCAGTTCGGGCAGTTTGTGGCCAGTGAATACGACGAAGTGAGTCACCATTGCGAAAGGGTCGAGTACCTAAAACATCACCGGATTCCCCACAGCGTGCATCCGTAAATCGATCGTCGGATGGTCTCGTTTCGGCACTATCCAGCAGACTTTTTAAATGTACTGTTCGCGGCCAGACAATGAGCCTGTTTCTGATCTTTGTAGGTCGTGCACGAGTACAGATTCCAAACGGAAATCCTGTAGAAATAAGACACTCTTGTATTGGGTAGACGCCCCGTGTCAGTGGTGTGAATGAAGAAGCGAATGTTGTTTTGCTCGCCGCCGGCAGTCCTCCGCAAGCCGCAGGTTTTGGCTCAGAGAGGTCGCGTCTGCACATGATTCCCCATGTCGGCCAGGGTAAACGGTTTTCAAGCGTTAGCTTTGTTTCAACTGGCTCTTGTTCGGTTACCCTGCGTCGTCCAAATTCTAATTCACCACGGAGGCCACGGATCGTCAGAGTTGGCCATAGCGTTCCGACTAAACCAATAAAAAAAATCGTTCCCGCCGCCCAAAACATATTTGTTCCCACTGCGAAGCCAAGTATGAGAACGATGATAAAAGCTGCGGTAAGCGCTCCTAATGGAGTTTTAATTGCAGCCACAAAAGGGTCTGCGAATCCACACCAGTTGTGTGATGTGATCCAGTAGTAAGCCCTTGAGTGCCGTGGCATTTGGGGTGTTGAAGTATTTGTATTGTCCATAATGTATTTTTCAAACGCTGGTATATCCACAGGCACTCATTGAGGAGTGCTCTGCTGGGACTGATTTGCTCAGACTGTTTTTTCCAATCAGTGTGGCATGACGTTGTCATACTGCCACATTTTGATATGGAATGACTGAGGCCTTGTTGCAATGAAACTTGTCACACTATCGCACATGATTGGAACTGTAAATCGTCCCTGAGTAATCGCTGCTATGAGGTGTGAGCAGGCGGGCCACGGGGAATCGGTCGTAAGAAAAAATCGAAGGCGTCAATGACGTTATTCGAGGAGACCAACTTTTGAAAAGTAGGAGACCGTGCACACTCAGGAATATGAATATGAACGACCGGTGGTTTTGCATGATTTAAGAATTGACAGAGTACACAATCATGTGATTCCCGCGAGGGTGAGTGAGGATCTTCAGATGGATGGCGTGAGGGCCATTGTCGTGTGCTGGCTGGATGTGCGTTACCATGGTTGTGACGGTGATGTTGAGGGTCACAAGTTTTTTCGTGATTTTCTCTCTTGCACTGATGAGACGTTTGGCAATGACAATGAGAATGAATGCCAAGAACCTGAAACCCTGCATGGCCCAGAACGGATACTGGAATAAACGCGGCGAGCAGTAGGAATACAAGTAGATATCGCATGAGCATGCACGTGCTTCGAGACAGTCAAAGAAACCCTTTTTTACACTATTCTGTTCCTGCAAGAAAAACAAGTAAATAGTTAACTTGCCGCTAGTAGGTGCTTAATAATAGGAGGGTTTTGATAGGATGATTTTCCTATATGGCATTTCTTTGTGTTGTAAATCAATGGCACTGAAGGCGTCGCTGGCATTTTATCGTAAAATACCAAGCATTAAATGTTTGCAGCATGAGTGTCGAGGTGCGTGCGGCCACGGTGCCGATCATGAAGGCTGTGCTATCACCTGTGAATACCGCAAGAATAATAATTGTACCTTCTTGAGGAAATCTTAAGATGGGCCGCACCCCTTCGGTTTTACGAAAGGGTGCGGGCATCTAGACATTGAGAAGGAGCACAGGACGAGACTGCTTTTAATGCAAGTCAGGCTCTTTGCCTTCGTAGGCGCGATATAAGTCATGAATAGCTGTTTCAAGCGCAGCAGCCGTTGCTCCATCAGTCGATTGTTTGCACTTCATTGCAGCAACAGTCACAGCATGTGCTGCCTTGAGTTGATCAGCGTAACTTGGTGAATCAGACTTAATCCGTTGGGCTAAGAAGTAGTCGGCAATGGTGCTTTGAATTGACCCAGCATGAGTTTCTTTGGTAACAACCCAGCGCGCAAGCTGATTATGCTCTTGGCCACTTTTTGCAGCCTGGGCAAGTTCATTGATCTGTCCCTGTGCTTTTGTAATTGTCTTGGTGTCTTCGAGCATTTGCTCAAATCTTAATTGGTCACCATAGATTCCACATGGAACCTGACAGTGTGCATAAACAGTGGAACAGAGTAGGGCGGACGCAAAAAATGCAAGCAACGTACGTGACATGGCGAACGTATCTCCAGAGTGAAAGTGTGAAACTCGATGCCTACCACAATACACCATGTGACGCTGTTGGTAAAAACCCGTGTATTAAAGCTTAAAGCGTGTGATCTCTCCGTGGAGATCGGTCGCAGCCTGCTGGACATCAGAGGTTGCATTCTGGAACGAGTCGAGTGCAGATTCACTCTCAGATACACTTTCTGCAAGGTGTGCCATCGCAATTCGAATCTGTTCAGCACCTTCGCTTTGGGCTTGCATCCCTTCAGCAACTTGCTCAAAACGTTCAGAGATTCCCTTCACGGAAGTGATGATTTCTGAGAGTTGTCGAGAGACACCACCAATTTCAAGTGCGCCATTTTCCACACTTTTGGTAAAGGCATCCATCTCCATTACTCCCGAGGAAACACTGAGTTGCATCTCTTTGACAACTTGCTCGATCTCTAACGAAGCGACTGCTGTCTGATCTGCAAGCCGTCGGATTTCTCGTGCAATGACAAGAAAACCCAAGCCGTATTCACCAGCCTTTTCAGCTTCGATCGCAGCATTTATTGAGAGAAGGTTCGTCTGGTCTGCTACCTTTGCAATTGTTGTCACGGCAAGATTGATCGTTGTGGCTCGTTCATTGATCACCGCAAGGCGTGAACCAAATGATTCCGTACTATCGGCGAGTTTTCGCATCGTAGCATCCATGCTTGAAAGATTCTCACGCCCCTCAATGGCCATTACGCCGGTTTTGCTGGCCATTTCATTTACAGCCACCATGGTCTGTGTGAGTTCTTTGCCAGTAACACTGATTTCTTCGACAGCGGCAACGGTCTGAGTCGTAGAATCACCGAGACGTTGAATAACGTGTTGTTGATCTGTACCGGTTGCTTGAAGTTTTGAAGAGGTATTCGTTAACGCATCACTGGAGTTCTGAACGCGGCCGATTAGGAAACGTAAATCCTGCGTCATTGTCTGAAGTGATTCAAGCAGAATCGCGGTTTCGTCTCGAGATAAGACTGAAACATCTCCACGGAGGTCACCAGCAGCCACCTTGCGAGACAGGCCAATCGCCCGTTGGATCGGCATGCTGATACTTCTCGCTACAAAAAGAGCTACGACAATAACCAGTAGGACTGTTCCACATACCAGGCCGGCGATCAGGAGTTGCTGAAAACGGAGGAGTGCAAATGCCTCACTCGTGTCTTGTTTTGTGACAAGCCCCCATCCGAAGCTTGGGAGGTAGCACCATGCTGCGGCAACTTCCTCTTGCCTGTAATCAGGAAAGACGGCATATCCTCTCGTGCCACTCGACGCATATCTCGCAGCAACAGCATTGGCTGCTGAAAGTGGTATTGTGAGTTGAAAGGCTGCATCGAGTTGATGGCGGAGAGGGCTTGTGACACGAGCTGTATTGTCGATCCGCTCGGCGGCGAGAATTTCTCCAGTGGTCCCAAGTCCAGTTGTGTCGCTTAGGATTTGCCAGACACGTTCGATACTCAGTTCGAGTGCTAAGACTCCAATGACCTTTGCGTCTTTGAATATTGGGGAAGTGACGAAAGAGACCGGGTTGCCAGAATTCCCAAATGGGCGAAATCGACAGAGTTCGGACTGTAAGAGTGTGCGAGATCTATCAAAGCCTTTTGCAAGTTCTGTCGTGCGTAGCGACTCAGAGGTAAGAGACAATCCAGGCACGAGCCTCTCCGTCGATGAGTAGAGCACATTACCTTTGATATCAATGAGTAGGAGGCTCTGATAGCCCCGCGTGCTGGCAGCTTCACTCAAGTACACTTCGTACGGGATAACACCTGCAGAAGCTTCTTTGGATCTAGCACCGGAAGAATCATCCTCTTGAAAAGAAGACATTGCAGCTACAACTGCGGGTGTCATAGAGAGCGTTGTGCCATCACGTACCCGTTCAGCAGCATATGACTCAAGTCGTGCGGAACGTGCAGAAGAAATTTGCACAAGTCTATCTTGAACAGAACTTTCGAGCGCTCGGTTTGCAAGGCTCGTCGTAATCGCTGTAAGCAGCCCACAGGGTAGCAGTGACATGAGAAGAAACCAAAACAAGAGGCGACGTGCAAGTCGCTGTCGCTTTTTCTCAACCGGTTGTGACGAGGTGGGATTAGTCATTTGTTGTAGACCTCCCCGGAGTTGTTGGGTCGGTGTTAGCCCAGCCTCCCCAGCTTTGGTACAGGTCGCTGACAAATGTATCCCAGTCAGCTTTTGAACGCGTAATGGGATAGGGGACAGGGCGTACCGATCCATTACTGTTCCAGACAATTTCGAATTGGCCAGTTTCTTGAATCTTGGCAATATAGACCGGACGCCATGTATGCTGTGTGCTTGGGTCGACGGCTATAATGCCTTCAGGAGCATTCAGGCTCTGTTGTCTCAAGGCATTGCGAACCTGCTGGACATCCGTGTTGCCACTTTCACGTACAGCATTTGCCCATAAGTAAACGCTGTTATATGCAGCAGCAATAACATCACTGGTGACACGATCCGCTCCGTAGCGTTTTTTGAATGCGGCTACAAATTTTCTATTCACATCAGTATCAATTGACTGAAAGTAGTTCCACGCTGCGTAGTGACCAACCATATCCGTATGGTCGGTTGCGCGAAGCTCATCTTCGGCAATAGCAAACATAACTACAGGGATATCGTCGGGTGAGATACCAGCTTTACGGAGTTCACGAAAAAAAGCTATTGCCGAATCGCCAACGACAGAGCAGAGAATCACATCGGGTTGTGCGTCAACAATCTCTTGGACGTAGGACTTGAGATCAGTACTACCGAACGGAACATATGTTTCGGCAACTTTTTCAACATCGAGCCCCATGAGCTGATCTGAAATAATTGCATTGACGCAGTGAGGCCAGATGTAGTCTGAGCCAAGTAGGAAAAAACTACGGGCATTTAGTTCACTATGACACCACTGAACAGCCGGAGTTATCTGCTGATTTGGTGCGGCACCGGTATAAATCACATTTGGGCATGTCTCAAGCCCTTCGTACGCCATTGGATAGATGAGAAGATGATCTGATTCAACGAGAATTGGCAAAACACTTTTTCTACTAGCGCTTGTCCAGCAGCCAAAGAGAATACTGACCTCTTCATCATTGATAAGACGATCTGCTTCCCGAGCAAATGTTGGCCAGTCTGATGCACCATCAGCAATTATCCATTCAATGGGCCGACCAAGAATCCCACCCGTTGCATTGATCTCTTCGAATGCCAGGCGTTCGGCGTCAATCATTGCTGATTCACTGACAGCGATAGGACCTGTTTGTGAATGAAGCACACCAACCAGTATTGGTTTGCGTGCGAGAAAAAAGTGCCCACCGAGAAACCAGATGGCGAAACACATAGCTATGGTGCATCCAGCGGCTATTTGCAGCCGTCGTCGAGACAAACGCTTTGAATTTGGCATCTCGGGTGATTTCTGCACGGGGACTTCGGGGCCAGATCACTACCCGCAATCTTTGCCTATATTCCCCGACCGTGCGAAGCTTTTCTTTATTTCGCCTCAGTTTGGGGCAGCGGCGTCACCTGTCGGCCGTCTCTCAGCGACGGTGGTTGTGTCTGTTTTCCGTTCATGGGATGTATTTTTCGGACCCATATATTTCGAAAGCGTACGGGATTTCTGTGGTCCTGAAGCCGAATCGGCAGTTCCGGCGGATGTGGGTTGTAGCGAGGGGGACGGTTGAAAGGAGTATCACCGAGCAATTCGAAGTGATTCTGTACGAGTATACCGTTGTGTAGCACGGTCACGGTTGCTGGCTCAGTGAGCTGTCCGTCTTTGTCAAAACGCGGTGTCTTCCAGATGATGTCATAGGCATTCCATTCTCCTGGTTTTTTCGTAGCGTTCACAAGAGGGGGAGCCTGTTTGTAAATTGCCGCTGCCTGTCCGTCGAAATAGGTTTTGTTATGAAATGAATCGAGTACCTGAATTTCATAAGGGCCAAAAAAAACACCGCTGTTTCCACGGCCTTGTCCGGTACCTTCTGCTGGTACGGGGCTCGACCATTCGACGTGTAACTGACAATCACCGAAGGTATTTTTTGTGTGAATCATACCTTTTCCAACAACCAGACAGCCATTATCGATTTGCCATGTGTCAGCGTTGTTCCAGGCAAGCTTATCTTGACCATCGAAAAGAATAATTGCATCGCTGGGCGCGGTTTGATTGCCTTCACCTGGTGTGACGTGCTTTGGTTCGTCCCATTCGATACCTGGTAGATATTCTTTGGCTGTTGCGGGCATTAGTGACCAAATCGAAAAGAACAGTAAGAATACGGAACTGACTCCTGGATGCTGGATCAGAAGTTGAGGCTGATTGAAAAAGACGGTCGCTTGTCTGTTTATTGTGTTCATATGCATATGACTCCGTATGTTCATTCACTTTGACGCTCTGAGATCTGACAGGCTTGGCGTAATCCCCCAATGGTCGTAACCTCGAGGAGTATGGCAGGCGAGTCATCTTTTGTCAGCAGTTATTGGTTTGGGCCGAGAATCAGTACGATCCCTACAGGCCCTCTGCTAGTGATTCTCTCGCACTAAGTTGCCCGGAAAAGACTACCTAGTCGTCAAAGTCGTGGCGTAAAATACAATGTACGGCTCTTAGCCACGAATCGCAGCTTCTAAACTTTTCGATGGAGAAATTACCACCATGCCAAAACTTGGACTGGCTTTATCAGGTGGGGGTTTTCGCGCAACGCTCTACCATCTTGGAGTGATTCGGTATCTTAGAGATACGGGCAAACTAGAGGAGGTGAGTGATATCGCCTCGGTTTCTGGTGGTTCGATACTAGCCGCACATCTTGTACTGAATTGGGAGAAGTACACGGGAAGTGACGAGGACTTTGCTGCAGCAGCCTCTGAAATCATTAATTTTGTGCAGTTTGATGTGCGGAATCACATCGTCAGACGTTTGCCATTTATCTATAGCCTTCGGATGTTCGGAAAACTTGCCCGCCGAGAAATAAGTTATCTCACTCCAAACGCGGTTCTTGAGCGTTATTATCGAGATCTGCTCTACGGAGATACCTGTTTATACGAACTTCCTGATCTGCCTCGGCTTCATATTCTTGCAACGAATGTAAGTGATGGTGTGTTGTCAGTGTTCAATAAAAACGGTCTTTATATCCAGCAACGAAACAGTGAACGTAATTTTGAATTCCGTCATATTCCAGGTCAGATGGCGACATTGCCACGAGTGGTAGGTGCATCATCTGCATTCCCAGGTTTTTTTCCACCGGTTGAGATATCGGCGATGGATCTGGGTGTTAGAGAAGGGCAGTTCCCGACCGAGTCATTTACTGATGGTGGCGTATATGACAATCTCGGTACGCGTGCATTTGCATGGCTAGCAGCTGAGGTGGGCGCTTTTGACCGAGTTCTTGTGAGTGATGCCGGCAAGCCATTTCAGATTCTTGGGGACCAGTCTTTAGGCTTTGTTGGTCAATCGATTCGAGCATCAGACATTCTTTGGGATAGAGTCTGGCAGCTTGAACGTGAAAATTTCGGCCAGCAGACAGGATTTTCGTTTCTCCCGATCACTGACGTCATATCGCAAGAAGAAGACCCAACAGCCCAGCATCCTGTGATTCAGTCGGAAGTACAATCAATTCGTACGGATCTCGACAGGTTTTCAGATTATGAAGTAAATGCGTTGGTTCGTCATGGATTTGAAGTTACGAAAAAAGTCTGTCGTGAAATTGGTCTTGGGGGTGATCACGATAACAGTCTGATTCCGTGGAACCCGTGTCCAGAAACACAGCGGTTACAAAAAGAAGATGAAGGAAGTGATCTTGCCTCTGAGCGAGGACCTTCAATCGCAACTCGAAATTCACGCCAACTGCGAACGTCTAGCTATCGAAAAGTTTGGTCAACACTCTTCGACTATAAGGATTGGCCAAGCTATGTCTTTATCGCGATTGCAGTTTTGTTGTTTGTATGTGGTCCTGTGTATATCTACAGATTACGCAAGCATGCCGAATTACTCACAACAATGATCGACTCGATTGCCCTCGGTGATCCTGATATCCGGCAGATTCTCGATCTCGTGGAAGGAACCGCGGCTGAAGATTGGGAGGTAGCTTCACTCGGTGACCTCGTCGGGCCTGCAGTGCCGCAATTAAAAGGCGTCGAAATTCTTTCGCAGAGTCGAATCTTTGATCTCCGTCAGTTCGATCCGAATGCTGCTGACGAATCTGCACGTGGTATTGTGACAGCATGGGACCGGATTATTGTACGCTTTAATGAAGACTATGAGGGTGATCGGCGTGTTGTGTTCACGGGAATCTTTCCAATGAA
>CAJXFK010000034.1 GCA_913052575.1 uncultured Planctomycetaceae bacterium | reverse complement strand
GCACGACTGGCTCTGAACCAGTTAGTCCAGGTTCAAATCCTGGTTCCCCAGCTTGCCTGCACACGCAAGAAAACTTGATCGCGGAGACGCCCTTTATTTTATGTCATTTCTAATTGCGATTGAGTAGTTCTTATGCATCGCGACACTACCACTGACGGACGCTAGATAAATGAATGACGCAACACCTTCAGAAGACAGCAAGTCAAACCAAGCTGGCACCACGCAAACGTCCGTGACAGCATCTTCCGTAACCGACGCCGTTGGACGTTCTGTTGATGGCCACCGGGTGCTTTTGGTCGACGATCAGCCGATGATTGGTGAGGCCGTTCGACGTCTTCTTGCTGACCAGGCGGACATTACCTTTGCGTTTTGTAAAGATGCGGCCAAGGCTTTGTCGACAGCAGAAGAATTTCAACCGACTGTCATTTTACAAGACCTTGTCATGCCAGACATCGACGGACTCGACCTTGTGAGTCAGTTCCGTTCCCACCCCGGTACTGAGAAAATCCCGGTCATTATGCTTTCTGCAAACGAGGAAGCAGCTACAAAAGCACAACTACTCGAGGCAGGAGCGAATGATTATCTGATAAAACTTCCTCATCAGATTGAGCTCATTGCCAGGATTAGAGTTCACTCCGAGGCGTATAAAAGACTTCTTGAACGTGATGCTGCATTTGGGGCGCTTGAACGATCACTTGCTGACCTCACGCGGGAACGAGAAAAATCGGAGCGACTTCTTCGCAATATTCTTCCAGACACAATCGCTGAACGACTCAAGAATAATGTTTCAACAATTGCTGAGACGTACTCTTCTGTGAGCGTATTATTTGCAGATCTCTGCGGCTTTACAACGTTTTCAGAACGTGTCGATGCAAGCCAGCTTGTCGACTTACTTGATGACATTTTCTCGGCGTTTGACCATCTTGCAAACGCTTACGGAGTAGAAAAAATCAAGACGATTGGTGATGCCTATATGGCAGTTGCGGGCCTTCCTGAAGCTCGTGACGACCACGCGGAGGCTGTTGCTGGCATGGCGTTGGGAATGCTTGAGGCATTTCGTGGCGTCATGCGTAATAGGGGACTCTCCATGGAAGTACGTATCGGCATCCATTCCGGCCCTGTTGTCGCAGGAGTCATCGGCAAGCATAAATTTTCCTATGACTTGTGGGGTGACACCGTAAATACAGCAAGCCGCATGGAATCCCACGGCGAACCATCTCGAGTGCACGTATCCCAGGGAACATACACACTCCTGCAAGATCGTTACCGCTTTACAGATCGTGGCAAAATGAACGTAAAGGGCAAAGGGATGCAGCAAACATATTTTCTACTTGGACGGCATGAGAACGCATCGTGAGCAAGCTCACTTTTTTGTTCCAGTTTTAGGAATAACATGGATATCAACGTCCACACAACTCAATCACAAAAATACTGGAATCGTGCGAATGAAGAGAACACAGACGCCTCTTGTAGGTGAGGCCTTTGTTTGGGTCGGACGCATTACAGCGATAGGCTTAACTATGGTGCTACCCGGAATCGTTGGAAGCTGGCTTGATTATCGACTCGGCACCGCTTTCTGTGAGCCGGCCGGCTTTGTCCTGGGTTTTTTTGCGGGTCTTGCCTCGCTTATCCGTGTCGCTAGCGCGCGTCGGCAGAAGAATATGTGAGAAAGACACCTCATGCCGATGCCTTCACCAGCCCTGCGAAAACCTATAGCCTTCGGCTTTACCATCCTCGCTCTCGGTCAAGTCACAACTGCTGGTATCATGGTTTGGCGAAATGTGCCCATGATCAGCCTCGAGTATCGCATCGTGGCTGTCGGTATTGTGAGTTTAATTGTGCTTAGCGGCGGGTATTTTTCCTGGTACCTGACGTGTTGGTCAAAAACAGTAGCCTCAACTGAACCAGCTTTGGGCGTCGCCGGTGCCCTTGCTGCGAACTTGATTCGCTTGGGAATGCCTCTTTTCATGATTATTTTCCTCCAAACGTCTCCTGGTGAGGAGCTCTTGGGCAGGGGGCTTAAAATTTTTCTTCAAGAAACTCTTGTTGCCTCCTACCTAGTTTTGCTTTTGCTTGATATCCTTCTTCACATAGCTGGTTGTGGTAAGAACGTTAAACCATCTTGCCGTCCAGATACAAAAGAAGCCGAGACTCAAAACCCCATTTCATCTTAAAATATAGTGCTATCTGATGTCATCGAATCCCATTTACCATCTCAAAGATGCTTACTTTTTCGAAGTGCCTAAGGGTCTTTGGAGATATGACTGGAAATCACTGAGTGAGGTCCCGTCATTTTTGAAGGATGGACATCCAGACGTCACTGACGTGACTGAATTCAATCGAGCGCTCGATGGCAAGGTGCTGATTCCACAGCCATTCGCTGAACTCCATAGTCTTTATGCCCCAAAATCTGGTTTTGCGATCTCGAAGTACATGATTTTAGAACTCGTAGTTGCTGCCGTCATGGTGCTGCTCTTCACACGGGTTGCAAAACAGTTGTCGACGGGAAATCACCCAAAAGGACGATTTGCCAATCTCTTTGAGGCCTTTCTCGTCTTTATTCGCGATCAGATCGCAAGGCCGGCGATCGATGACCCACCTGGACATGGTCATGAGGATCAAGCCGTGCCTGCTCACCGAGGGGATAGTTTTGTCCCCATGCTGTGGACTCTCTTCTTTTTCGTTCTTGGATGTAATTTGCTCGGCATGGTGCCTTGGGCAGGCTCACCAACAGCATCATTTTCAGTCACCATTGCTCTTGCTGCGGCAACTTTTGTGACCGGAATGCTGTCAGGCATGAAGCAATTTGGTGTTTTTGGCTTCTTTTTGAACCAAGTCCCACCAATTGACATGCCCACGTACCTCCTACCGCTGAAAATCATTATTTCATGTGGTCTTTTCTTGATTGAAATGCTTGGTTTGTGCATCAAACACCTCATTCTTGCCGTTCGGTTACTCGCAAATATGGTAGCCGGGCATCTCGTACTCCTTGGAATTATGGGGCTTATCACAGCAGCTGCCTCTGCTTCAACTGGCACTTGGATGACCGTCACCGTGATTAGTGTTGTCAGCGCGACGCTTTTTAGTGTGCTCGAGCTGTTTGTTGCCTTCCTGCAGGCTTATATTTTCACCTTTTTGTCCGCACTTTTCATCGGTGCAGCAGTGCATCACCACTAATAACACCGCACAAAAAAAAAAAATCCAAGGACCCTTCAAAACCTTTGAAATTTGCTTAGAACATGTGTTCAAGGATGTGGGTCGAAGCCTTGTTACGTTTCGCCCAAATTCACTAAACCGATCTCATTTTATCCCGTCCGGAAAAAATATTTCCAGACTCACGCTTTCAAGGAGTTCCAGCCCGTGATGCTTCGCTCGTTTTTCTCGGCCCGCTCGGCCAGCACACTCGCCGTCGTTTTGCTCACGCTACTCTGCGCTGATGTTGCCAGTGCTCAAGAAGCCGCTGGTGGCGGTAGAGCGCTTATTGATCTGTCAGCCGCTTTTGGTGTTGGTCTTGTAGTTATTGGTGCTGCAATGGGCATTAGTAGACTTGCCGCATCAGCATACGAGAGCATGGCTCGTCAACCTGAGGTCTCCGGTAATATTCAAACTGCCATGATTATTGCTGCTGCTCTCATTGAAGGATTCACTTTTTACGCGCTTTTCATCTGCTCCGGAAAGTAGGAGTCGGTGATTCACTGCTGAACTTTAAAAAAGACAGTGTGATGAAATCCAAACGTTCTATGACGCTTGTGATCTGACATAACGCTGATGGCTTTGAGAAGGACGGCCTAGGAAATCGTTAGAGACCGGATATGGGTAAAGCCCTTCACCCATATCCGGTCTCTGGCAAACCGCATTAAAATTCGATTCAATTATTTAAACCTGTTGAAGTAACACCCTCGGTAGGAACTCCATCATGACCGCAAGGCATGCTGCCACACCAGTGATCATCCCAACTAAACGACCACAATCTACCGACACATGTTTCAACAGAAGCCTGCTTGGTCTTTTATCAAGGCCTGTCATCCTTCCTTCTCAGAAACTCTACAGTTTCTTTAGGGTTGGACTCCTTGCGATAATGATGGTTTCGTTTGTAGCAGCATCTGCAAAGGGATCAGACGATGGGCACGCAACTGCCGAACATCACGGTCATGGCGAAGGTCATTCAGAAATCGGTGCGAACCCTCCTCCAGGAGTCGAACGAGAAGATTTTGAAAGCCCCGCTGAAATCAGGGGCGATCTTGCAATTTGGTCATTCGCCGTATTCCTCCTTCTCATGGTTTTACTCACGGCGGTTGCCTGGAAGCCAATCATGAACGGCCTTGATGCCCGTGAAAAGAGTATCGCTGAGATGGTCGCGGCTACTCAAAAAGCACACGACGATGCGAAAAAACAACTATCTTCTTATGAGCAACGCCTTGCCGAAGCCGCAGAAGAAGTCAAAGCCCTGCTCGACGAAGCAAGGCGAGATGCTGAAACCACACGGCAATCAATTGTTTCCGATGCACGACAAGCAGCTGATGAAGAAAAGCACCGAGCTAAAAGAGAAATAGAATTGGCTCGAGATGATGCCATTGCCCAACTTGCGGAAAAAGCAGGAGAGCTTGCAGTTGGTGTTGCTGGCAAATTTATCAAAGAAAAAATTACTGCCGAAGATCAAAGCCGCCTTGTACGTGACTCTATCGCAGGTCTTTCAACAACGCCAAGCACAAACTAGGGCTGACACCACAACAATCGCATGACAACAGAGAGTTCAAAACGTTCATCGTCTCTTGATGCGCCCCACGACATTGGAGCTGCGCGACTCGCTAAGGTTTATGCGCAGGCAATTGTCGAAGCTGCTGATCGACACCAATGTCAAGCTGAAGTCTTCGAAGAATTGACTCAGATTGTTGAGGACGTACTTCCTCGTGTCGATAACATTGCAAGCGTGTTCGAATCACCTCGCATATCTACATCAGATAAAAGTGCTCTTGTACGCACTACTTTTTCTGACAAAGTATCACCGATAACGCTCAATGCATTACTCGTACTTGCTGATCATGAACGTCTTGGACTTCTACCAGAACTGGTAATAGCTCTTCGTCGTGAGTTGGATGAGCGGGCAGGCAAGCGAGAAGCTATCCTGACGACCGCACATTCAATCACCTCCGATGAACAGGCTGCAATTTTAAAGTCAGTCGAAGAGTCACTCGGCGAGTCGCTCACCGCTCATTTTTCTGTCAACCCTGATCTGCTCGGCGGCCTCGTCGTTCGGATCGAAGACACCGTTTACGACCATTCCATATCCACGGGCTTAGTGTCGCTCGCGGAACGATTGAAACAGAGGAGTATCAATGAAATTCAACACCGACGAGATCGCCTCGGTTCTGCGTGAGGAAATTGACCGCTACCAATCTGGCATTGATGTTCGAGAAGTCGGGCAGGTGCTGGAAGTCGGTGACGGCATTGCTCGCGTGTGGGGTCTGTCCGGGGTCATGGCTGGTGAGATGGTTGAGTTCCCTGGTGGTGTCTCAGGACTAGCTTTCAACCTCGAAGAAAACTCTGTCGGTGTCATCATCCTCGGTGATTATCTCAAAGTAAATGAAGGTGATGAAGTTCGCAGCACCGGAAAACTACTTAGTGTACCAGTAGGTGATGCCGTTATTGGCCGTGTCCTTGACCCGCTTGGTAATCCCCTTGATGGAAAAGGACCTATTGCCACCGATCAAGAGAGGCCCGTTGAAACGCTTGCTCCAGGTGTCGCCGATCGGCAGCCCGTCCGCGAGCCTCTTCAAACCGGCATTAAAGCAATTGATGCTATGACCCCAATCGGTCGTGGACAACGCGAATTAATCATCGGTGACCGTAAAACTGGCAAAACGGCTATTGGCATCGATGCAATCATCAATCAAAAACACAGCGGCGTGAAATGTTTTTATGTCGCCGTCGGGCAGAAAGACTCATCCGTCGCCGTGGCAATTGATGTGCTCCGGAAGCACGGGGCCATGGATTACACCACGGTTATCGTTGCAGGGGCATCTGTAGCAGCACCTCTACAATACATTGCTCCCTATTCTGGAACAGCAATGGCTGAATACTTCATGTACAACGGGGAACACGCCCTTATTGTTTATGATGATCTTTCGAAGCAGGCAACCGCTTACCGACAACTGTCACTTCTCATGCGTCGTCCTCCGGGGCGTGAAGCATATCCCGGTGACGTCTTCTATGCCCACAGCCGACTTCTTGAAAGATCTGCAAAACTCTCAGATAAACACGGTGGTGGGTCGCTCACATCGCTACCAATCATTGAGACGCTCGAGGGCGAAGTGTCTGCTTACATCCCTACCAACGTAATCTCGATCACCGACGGTCAGATTTATCTCCAGCCCGATTTATTCTTTGCCGGGCAACGGCCAGCGATGAACGTAGGCATCTCAGTATCTCGAGTGGGTGGAGCTGCCCAGACAAAAGCAATGAAAAAGGTTTCTGGAGGGCTCCGACTGGACCTTGCTTCGTTCCGTGAACTTGAAGCCTTCGCTCAACTCGGAACAGACCTTGATGCAGCAACGCAGTCGAGACTTGACCGAGGCTATTGCATGGTCGAATTACTAAAGCAAGGACAGTACCAGCCTCTGGACATCGTTGATCAAGTACTCAGTATCTATGCAGGAACACGCGGTCACCTTGATCACGTAAAACGTGATGAAGTCGCTGCTTGGGAAGCCGGGTTTTTGACTTTTGTTCGTGATCAAGCTCCCGAGGTTCGTTCTAGGCTCGAAGAGACAAAGGCACTCGATGACGAAACTGAACGTCTTCTTGAGGCTGCGATCGCAGAATATAAACGTCAAATTCAAGGCTCGAAGAAACCTGAGCCCACTCTTGCCGGTACTACCTGAGAAAGAGAGGGATTTCCATGGCAAATGCTCGCGCTCTCGACCGAAGACGACGTTCTGTTCGTAATATCCGAAAGATAACACGGACAATGGAACTCATTGCCACTGCGCGATTCAAAAAAGCAATGGACCGTTCAGTTGCAGCACGTGACTACACTGAGCACTTGGCAAAAATCCTGAAGAATATCGCTGCTGTTGGAGGAAATCTATCGCATCCCTTGCTTCAAATCCGACCGACACAACGCAGTGCTGTTCTTGTATTAACTGGGAACCGGGGCCTCTGCGGCGGTTATAACTCTAACGCCGTAAGACAGGCGATGGGTCTATTGGGGGAGCACTCAAGTGACGAAACCGAGACCCATGTGACGGTATCGGGAAAACGCGGCATCAATGCTCTTAAGTTTCGCGGTATTACCGTTGACGCGGAGCACCTCAATTTCGAGGACAAACCAGCATTTAGTGAAGTAGCACCAATCGGTGAGTCCTATTTAAAATCGTACATAGAAGGCGATATTGATCGTCTCGATGTTGTTTACACCCGCTTTGTGAACATTGCAAAACAAGAAGCCGTTGCAGAAACACTTCTTCCTTTACAGCCCCCAAAAAACGAAGAGACTTCGGTGTCGCCTGTGGGCCACCTAGCATCCGAAGAATACGATTTTTACCCATCAGCAGAAAGTATTCTTGAGGAAATTCTTCCAGCAAGTTTCCAGTCTCGATTATTCAAGTGTTTCCTCGACTCGGCCGTTAGCGAACAAGTAGCACGAATGGTCGCAATGAAGGGCGCAACGGAAAATGCATCAGGAATAATCAAAGATCTTTCAAGGCGATACAACAGAGCCAGGCAATCACAGATTACCGGCGAAATTATGGAAATTCTTGGCGGCGTAGAGGCTCTCAAGAAGTAATGTATGCAAATCAAAAGCCGCTCGTACGGCATTTACTATTCACAACCTCCTCTTAGTACTCAAAACCCGAAGGCCCCTTCCTAATGTCAACAGCAATCGCCTCCGATACAAAACATGGCAAAGTGACACAAGTTATTGGATCAACGTTTGACGTTGAGTTCCCTGAATCGAATCTGCCAGCGATCTACAATGCGGTCCGAATTGATGCTGACCACAAGGGAATCAAACTCCAGTTAGTTGGTGAAGTCCAGCAGCATCTTGGAGGAGGAAAAGTTCGCTGCGTTGCACTTGGCTCAACTGATGGCCTCATCCGAGGACAAGAAGTTGTGGATACTGGTGCACCAATTAGTGTGCCGGTTGGGCCTGCCACACTTGGCCGGGTTTTCAATCTACTTGGCGAACCTATCGATAACGGCGGTGAGGTTCACACAGATGAACGTTGGTCTATCCATCGTGACGCCCCACCCGTCTCTGAACTATCAACCAAAACAGAACTCTTCGAAACAGGTATCAAGGTCATTGACCTTCTCACGCCGTTTGTCCGAGGAGGTAAAGCCGGCTTATTCGGTGGTGCAGGGCTCGGCAAAACCGTGATCCTGACTGAACTGATTGCAAGAATCGCAAGCGCCCACGGTGGAAACTCTGTTTTTGCCGGAGTAGGGGAGCGAACCCGTGAAGGAACGGACTTATGGCTTGAAATGCAAGAAGCCAAAATCGGTGATACGGGCCGAAGTGTCATTGAACAGACCTGCATGGTCTTCGGACAAATGAACGAACCGCCCGGCGCCCGACTTCGAGTTGCCCTCTCGGCACTTACCATGGCTGAATATTTTCGGGACACGACTGGAACAGACACACTGCTCTTTGTCGATAATATTTTTCGCTTTTCACAAGCTGGAAGTGAAGTAAGTGCTCTTCTCGGTCGAATGCCAAGTGCCGTCGGTTACCAGCCTACGCTTGCTACCGAGATGGGTGGTCTGCAAGAACGAATTACTTCCACAGAAAAAGGTGCTATCACGTCTGTACAGGCCGTGTACGTGCCTGCCGATGACCCGACAGACCCCGCACCTGCAACGGCTTTTGGTAATCTAGATGCATTCATCTATCTTGAACGATCAATTTCTGAGAAAGGGATTTATCCCGCAGTAGATCCACTTGCAAGCTCAAGCCGAATTCTTGATCCACAGTATGTTGGCGAGAGACACTACAACGTCGCCCGTCGCGTTCAGACAACCTTGCAACGATACCGGGAACTGCAAGATATTATTGCAATTCTTGGTGTCGATGAACTCTCCGAAGAAGACAAACTCGTTGTTCATCGCGCCCGGCGAATGGAACGATTCTTATCTCAACCGTTTCTCGTTGCTGAGGTGTTCACAGGGAAGCCGGGTGAGATCACGAGTCTCGAAGATACGATTCGATCCTTCGAGGAACTCGCTGACGGAAAGTGGGATCACCTTCCTGAGCAGGCATTTATGTATGTCGGCCCAATTGAACAGGCCGAAGAACAGGCAAAGAAAATGGAAGAAAAAGCGAAGGCTTAAGGCACCCCTCATAAAGAATCATGGCAACTACATCATCCCAAAAACTTATTCGCTGCGTCATTGTCACTCCGGAACAAACAGTTTTGGACACGAAAGCAACAAGAGTGATACTTCCATTAGATGATGGGAGCAGGGGCATTGCTGCCGGGCATGCACCATTTATTGGTCGTCTTGGAGCTGGTCAGGTCCAATTACTTGGGGTTGCAGGAGGAACGGGAGCGGAAACAACCATTTCTACTTTTATTGATGGTGGGTTCACCGAGGTTGGCCATAACGAAGTCACCGTAATAACCCAGCACGCCTCAGATTCTGGATCAATTGATCCGTCAGAAGCAAAAGAAGAACTTGAACAACTGTGTAAACAAAAAGCTGTTGGTGATGAACAAATAAATGCACTTCTTCAAGCAGAATCAACCGCTCGTGCTCGACTTAGAGCTGCACGAACAAAAAACAAGAGCTAGGCTGATTGGTAACAGCAGTTTTGAATTATTTCTTGTTGAAGATTCTTTGGCTTATTAAATCTGATAGTCCAATTCAGAAGAAGTCGTTTCACCACGCATTCGTAATTTTGGCTTTTCAAGACAAACGGTTGTACGTGGTTCAATAGAACGAGTAATCCACACATTACTACCAATCACTGAATCGTGTCCAATAACCGTCATACCGCCAAGAACTGTGGCATTTGCATAAATAACCACCCGATCGCCTATTGTTGGGTGCCGTTTCGCGCCTCGAACCAACTGTCCATCAGCATCAGTAGGAAATGATACCGCACCGAGTGTCACACCTTGATAAAGCTTCACGTGACTACCGATCTCACATGTCTCACCAACAACTACACCGGTGCCATGGTCTATAAAAAAATGATCTCCAATCGTTGCACCAGGATGAAGATCGATGCCAGTGCGAGAATGCGCCCATTCAGCCATCATTCTTGGGATCAGGGGTACAGCAAGTCGCTGTAGCAGATGGGCAAGGCGATGAATGGTGACAGCCTCAAGCCCCGGATAGCAAAAGATGATTTCATCAAGCGTACGCACAGCAGGGTCACCGTCATACGCTGCCTGAACATCAGTGGCAAGAATTCGTCGTAGTTCTGGAATTTGCTCAAGAAATTCAACGGCCTTTGCCTGACCCAATGCCTCGAAGTCAGCCTCATCGACACAATCCTGAACCGCGTCTGGCACAGTCGAGGTCCGACGGCCTGCAGCCTCGGCTACCTGTGTCGCTGCAAGGCTGTGCCGTAAAGCACGGCCAATTTGTATCGTTAATTTATCGTGCAACCCGTCAATGAGATCACCAACGTGGTAGGTAACATTACCGAAATGAAGATTCTCTCTTCGGCGATAGCCAGGATAGAGAATCTCCTTGAGATCCTCACACACTGTGATAATTGACTCATAATTAGGCAGCGGACAATGCCCAAGATAATTCGTTGTTGGCACCTCACGATAGGTGTCAACAATACGCTGTGTGAGCTTTGGTAGCTGCTCTTTGAGCCGCAGATCAGTTGCCATGGTATTTGTCTACGCAGTTGCTTGAACTATTCGAGTGCCCCTTCGAGAGATTCGACCCACGCTTAGGTCAAAGTTGAATTGAACTTCTGGAATCCATCACACCCGGGAACTGGGGCAAGTTCTGCGGGTATTATCGTCAGTTTTCTGGTGTTTCATTTGATGCATCAATCGCCGCAGACAGCGTTAAACCGCCGTCATACAAAGCTCTTCCAACGATACAGCCCGCTGCTCCGGTTGCCGCGATGGCACGTAAGTCATCCGAATTCGCGACACCACCAGAAGCTACAACCGGATGAGGGGAAGCCTGGACCATCGCTTCGAGAGCTGGAAGATTTGGTCCCTGCAACATACCGTCCCGAGCGATGTCGGTGTAAACGATGGCCGCGAGCGGCAAATCCGCTGACTGAATAGCCACATCAACGGCTTGCTGTGAACTTGTTTCAAGCCACCCTCTTGCGGCCAGTTTTCCCTCACGCGCATCGAGGCCAAGAACTAGCGTATGCGGAAACATATTTGCAAGCTTGGTAAAAAGCTCTGGCTCCTCAATTGCAATGCTTCCAATGACAAGTCGTGATGCACCAGCTTCCAAATAGGACTCTATTATTTTTTGAGAACGAATACCACCGCCCACCTGACAAGGCACACCAGCGGCTTTCACCATCCGTTGAATCAACTCCGCCTGCACAGCAGCACCATCTTTTGCTCCCTCAAGGTCCACAATATGAAGACGACGACTCCCGCCATCAATGAATTGCTTCACTGTCTTCACTGGATCTTCCCCAAAAACGGTCTCACGATTATAGTCACCTTGCTGGAGACGTACACAACATCCTCCACGGAGATCGATCGCAGGCCACAGTTCCATTGAGAACTCCTTCACGTTACAGGCAATTAAACCTGTTCAATAAAATATTTTAGTAAACGCATACCAACTGATTGACTCTTTTCCGGATGAAATTGTGTTGCGAGCAGTCGTCCACGTGACACTCCAGAACAGAACGTGTCGCCATAGTTGGTTTCGGCAATAACAATGCTCGTGTCCGAAGGCCGAACATAGTAAGAGTGCACAAAGTAGAAAAAGTCAGCTTCTTCGGACGTCTTGCCAAGGGCTTCTGAAACGTGGCTGCCCTCGCGCCACCTGACCTCATTCCATCCCATGTGTGGAACCTTGAGATTATCAGACCGATCAAATCGACTGACATCCCCAGCGAAAACACCTAACCCATCGTGCCGACCACCTTCCCACCCTGTTTGAAACAGAAGTTGAAGGCCCATGCAAATGCCGAGAAATGGTCGGTCAGCGGCAATGTGCTGCTGAATCGGTTCTACAAGACCACGATCTCGCATCGCTACCATTGCATCAGAAAATGCACCGACTCCGGGAAGAACAAGCCGTTCTGCCTCAGAGATACGGTTTGGATCAGAAGTGATCTCCGCATTGACACCATGTCTTTCAAAGGCCTTCTGAACACTTCGCAGATTGCCACTGCCATAATCTATAATCGTGGTCATGAGTGCAGTGTAAGCGGCAGTTTGATAAGAGAAAGGGGGGACTACTTTCTCCCCGTGCGTGCTCGCGTTGATTCACAAAAAAGCTCTAAACACTAGCTCGTGGAGCACCACCCTCTAGTTCACTTCTTATTGATAATTCTGAGCTGCTGCCTGCTCTGGATAAATGACACATTCAACCCGACGATTCCGCTGTTTCCCCGCAGCTGTCGCGTTTGAGACGACCGGATGATTAGCGCCATGTGCAACCAGAAACATTTGCCTGTCACTTAAAGGTGTTCGAGTTGCAAGAAAATCAAAAACGGCAGAGGACTGGGCCGTTGTTAATTGGTGTGCTGACTGCCACGATGTGCCTTCGAGTGACTGAGTGTCAAGATGTCCTTCAATTCCAAGAAAATGACGCGGAAAGACTTTTTCTAATTCTGCTGCTAATTGAGTCAACAACGATGCACCGACAGGTAGAAGATTCGCTGTGCCAGACTCGAACAGCCGATCCGAAGCTACTTCGATACGAACAACATTTCCGTCTAAACGCACCTGCATGTTATCAAGAGACAGCTGACTCATCGCAGATTGCATAGCTGCAATATCTCCTACAGTTGGACGTGAGGAGGATGAACCTGCCGCCTGACCTGCTGTTTCCGGACGAGCAACAACTCGGCTTGCGGCAAGCTGAGCCGTTGTACTGGCGAGTTGCTCTCGAATCGCTGAGAGTTCTTCCTGCATGAGCTGATTCTCTGTCTGACTCCGAGTCAAAGCACCTTCTAATTGATCATTATCGAACGAACTATATGATGGAACATTAGGCAAACTCGGCAATGACCGAGGAAGAGTATGGGCAGGCGCAGCAACACCAGGCGGTGGCTCGAGACTTATCATTGCTGGGGCTGGCTCAGGGCGCAAAAGATTCGATGAACAGCCGGTAAAAACTGCGGCTACCAAGAGCACCAAAGCAAGTTGGACACAATGTCTACACATACTTCCAGAATCACCCTAGAAAACAGGAATTCTCGGAGAATAGAGAAGACAACGACCCTGAGCAAGGCCGCGATACTCTACTTTTCTTGCAGATTTTGATCTTTTCGTGCTGATTTGTAAAAGTTTTCTCTAAATCAAGCCATTGGCTGAATTTTCTCCCGAACCCACCGCCAGATAAAAAGAGTTACTGCAGTAAGCAGAACAACCAGAGTCAGAACCGAGCCGAGTTGCACAACATCATCGAAAACGAATGAAAACCGGCTCCATACGAACTGCCAGCAAAGAGTAATGAGAACGGCTGCTAGACAGAGACTTGGACCGAACGGCAATTCGTTCTCACGATGTAGAAAAAACTGTATGAAACCATGCACGAGTCCAATAAATGTTGCAAGAAAGAACACTAATACCGCAGGTTGCCAGCCAAGCCAAATCCCTACCATTGCCATAAGAGTCACGTCCCCCATACCCATTGCTTCACGACCAAGTGCAGCTGAAGCTCCAGCACGAGTGACCCAAATAATACCTGCCGAGACTGCCAGCCCTATCATCCCGCTCTGCGTTGCTGCCCAACGCATACCTCCATACGAATTCACTACAGAAAGGATCACGAACCCAGCCACAAATACGATATTGCACGGCTCTTTTATCCACCGAATTGCTCTCTGGGCAACGCCCAGAGACATCGCGTTTTCTTGTATCCTCCAGCGAGATGTACACGCGAACCACCACAAAATGAAGGTGCCCATTGTCGTGACTACGTGTTGTATACCGGAACTAATTGCTCCCGAGGCATTAAGCGGTCCCCACGCAACTAAGAAGTCTGCTATCAGGACTGGAGCTGCGTAAGATCGCTCAGTCACTGCAGGGACAGGAAGCAGACATTCTGGGAAAACCGCCATGACAATGAGTCCACAGATAACTCCGGGTGTTGTAATGACGTCAGGTATGACGCGATAACGAATATCGACCCAAGCTGCCGCAGCAAGAAACCAGAAAAAAATTACATGTCCTCCAGCTCTCAGGAACAGAGTAGGGGATGCCGCTGAGGGGCCAATCACATGTTGGTGCAGGAGCCCCTTCAAGACCACTTCCCACCACACAACTCCTACTGCTGCAAGACCACCTAGCAGTACCGCTAACATAACATTTTGAGTTCCCGACTTTCGAGAACTCTGTAGCTGACTGCTCTGACTTATTTCTGCGATTCGAATTTCTTCAAGAAGCCAACTCACAAATAGATGTAATATAAATCCCGCTACGCCGCCGGCTATACCTGAAAGAACAAGAACGAGGAGCGTTGCACCACTGCTCATGACTTGGCTCCCGCAGATAGATCGTCAGACTGTGACGACGATTTGTCATACGTAAAAAGCCACTTCAGAACTATTTCAACAATGGCTGCAACCGTTTTCCCATCTGTATCGATGCGTTTACCCGCAACTTCGTCGTAGTGCATTTCTCGATCGGCGAGCGCCTGCTCAACTTCAGAATAGACGTCTTTACCTTGAAGTGCCGGGCGGCGGCTGGCGGTTGTTTCATCAAGTGCAAGACGACGCCGAATTTCTTTTGCTGAAGCCGAGACCCAGACAACAGGAATTCCTGCGTCTCGAATCATCAAACGGTTTTCCTCTCGCAGAATCACACCGCCACCTGTTGATAGCACAGCGTCTGAGACTTGCAGGACTTCTCGTAACACCGACGTCTCCGCATCTCGAAATGAAGCTTCCCCGTGATCCTGTATAAAGGTTCCAACAGAACACTCATATTTTTGCTCAAACACTACATCAGCATCTACTACAGGGCACTTAAGATACCTTGCGACTGCCTCAGCAATGGTTGTTTTTCCAGAAGCTCGGTAACCCACAAGTATCAGACGAACCACGAACTCCTCCTTTTGGCATGAAACCCTTCTTTTATTCGATAATCCTCACGGATGATGTCGCCTGCTTCAGCGCTAATCTCATCACACCTTCTGGTGGTTTTCGACCATGCCAGATATTAAATTGCTCAGCAGCCTGCCGAACAAACATTTCGACACCCGTCACTACCCGACAGCCAACCTCACGTGATTCTTTGACCAACAATGTGTTTTCTGGGTTGTACACAGTATCAAAAACTACCATATAAGGTCGTAAATGATTTGCATCAAACGGTGTTTCATTTACTTTTGGATGCATTCCTATCGGTGTAGCATTCACAATACAATCATAGGGAAGTCGTTGGCGAGCTGACCAATCAACCACTTTACCATTTACTAATTCAGCAAGTGCAGCAGCACGTTCAGTAGTACGCGATGATACCGTCACCTCAACACCCTGTTTCTTTAAGCCAAAAGCAATCGCTCGAGCAGCACCACCGGCCCCCAAGATAAGTGCCGTCTTCAACCCAAGGCGTCCACCAAAACCAGCATCTTGTGCAGCAAGAGCATCATGAATGGCAGAAATAGCAGCAGTTACGTCGGTATTGAAAGCCTTGCATTCTCCGGTCTCATGATCGAATGATAGCGTGTTTGCTGCCCCAATCTCTTCCACCAAATCACCATCCGAAGATGCAAACTCAAGTACCGTTTCCTTATGAGGTATTGTCACGCTCAACCCAGCAAGAGGCCAGTCCTTCGCTTTCTTCAAAAAGTCTCTCAAATGACCTTTCGGAACAAGAAATGGTAGGTACACCGCATCAATACCCGCCGCTTCACAGGCCGCGTTATGAACGACCGGACTGAGACTATGACCAACCGGATCTGCAACAACACCGTAGACTTTCGTTGAGGGGGTGATTGCATCATATCGATACATATCACAGAGCTGCTTCCAAGGAATCTGTCCCGGGGCCAGTATTTTTTCGGGGTTAAACGGCGCAAAAGTAAATGCAGCACCAAATCGACCCGCAAGCACTCGGCTTGGCGTCCCAATTTCTCCCATACAAAGTCCCACGGTCGGGGTGTCGCTCGATTGTACTAATTCGAGCATCCGAAGGTTATCATTTGGGTGATTCGCAAGAGTTGCTATTTTGACAACATCCGCATCAAGGTCAGCTAAGTAGGCATGAAGCCCCCGAAGATCATTGGGTGTTCTTTTGAAGTCATGAAAACTTATAATTCGTCGCGTTTCACCAAAACGTGGTATCGCTTTTGCAACATCGTCCTCAAGATCAACGTAGTCCACACCCTCAGCAATTGCTGTACGAAGAATCGTCAGCCGTTCTTCTTCCGTGCGTTCCCAATGACCACCGTCTTGCTTTCTTCGACATGTCGCAATGACGGGGCAAGAACGGTCGGCGAGAAGCCGCTTCACTTGGACTTTTCGCTGGATGCAGTCTAATCGAAGTTCTACAAGGCCAACACCTTGCTGTCCAAGATGTCGCAACTCCGTCAGAAGATATCGGTGACGGCCTCTGGCAAGGCTGACGCAAATCATACACACCCAACCCTTACTAGATCCAAAAAAAGATTTCCAAGTCACTCTAAAACTATGTTTACTGGGTACAGCAAACACTACTTTCCCTACGTCCGCCGGAACTGTTTATCTAATTCCTGCCTCGACAGCACAAGTGATGTCGGCCTCCCATGAGGGCAATGTCCAGTTCCTGGGTACCGATGTCGGTCTGCGACAAGTGTATCGACTTCTACCTGCGATAGTGCATCTCCTGCTTTAATTGCAGCTCGACAAGAAAGGCTATGGAGAACCTCGTCAACTACAGCCCGATGGTCACCGCCATCCGCATCCAAAACTGCAAGGCGATTCACCACCTCCTGAATAATTTCTGACGCCGGCGCTCTTCCCACTAACGCTGGCTTGCCTCGCACGACAATAGTATTACCACCGAACGATTCTACTTTCACGCCAGCGTCTGACAAAGTATCAAGATGGTTCGTAACAACCTCAAATTCTGCGGATGTGAGTTCTACTTGCTCTGGAATCAATAGTGGTTGAACTTCGATCGCTCCGTTCGACATGCGATCACGAAGTTGTTCATAAAGTACTCTTTCATGCAAAGCGTGCTGATCAATAACTTCTATACCACCGCCTGTTTCAACAACCAGATACCGTTGATGCATCTGGACGGCGCGTTCCTCAGGGATACTGTTTTCCGTGACACCTGGCAGGCTCTCTTGTGTAACAAGACTGTCTTCTGTGGCGAAACTGTCTTCCGCAGCATGAAAAGGATTCGTTCCTGAGGAACTCAAAGATTGCCCTGATTCATCCTGTCTTCCAACAATTACTTGCTCAGCCTCGTTTGAATCACCTTCTTCTCTTCTAGGTAAGGATTGCTGACGCTTCCAGATACTCTCCGCAGCTGCCAATCCCGCTGAAGCTGAAGAATTGCTGCGTGGCGGCTCAAAAGCAGTGGGGCCATCAACCCCAGCGATTGCGCGTCGCACTGCGAGCAAAACAAGCCGATGAAGACGTCCAGAATCACGAAACCGAACTTCTGTTTTTGCTGGATGAACATTTACATCAACATGCTGAAGGGGTACCTGGAGTTGCATAAAAACTATTGGTTGTCGTCCTGAAAGAAGACGACCACGATAACCCTCTTGCACCGCATGCAAGAGAGATCGATCACGAAATGGTCTGCCGCTTATGAAAAAGTGCTGAAACCTTCCGCTTGCCATATCATCTTCAGGTCGGCCAAGAAGAGCCGTGACTGAAATATCCTCATCAACCTCTTTCGCGTGGAGCAATCGGCTGGCAAGCTGGCTCCCATAGAGGTCGGCAATTCGCTGCCGCCAATCAACTACCGCAGGAAGATCATGCACTCGCCTACGATTGTGCGTCAAGGAAAATGCTATCTCAGGATGCGCAAGAGCTGTTTTGACAAAAGCTTCTGAAGCGTGGGACCATTCCGTCGCTGGTGTCTTGAGAAACGCACGCCTCGCTGGGATTTTTGAAAATAGTTGGTGCACCTCAACTGACGTTCCGAGGCCGCAACCCTCGGGGCGAACTCCTCGATTCAACCCACTGTCAATTTCGAGACAACTACCGGTACCCAATGCGGTTCTAGTTCGTATAACAACGCGTGAAACCTCAGCAATCGATGCAAGCGCTTCGCCTCGAAATCCAAGAGTTTGTATTTCTTCAAGATCGTCAGCACTTCGAAGCTTACTTGTCGCATGCGGCGAAACAGCGAGAGGCAAATCCTCTGCATCGATCCCACAGCCATCGTCAACAATTCGAATTAAGGCGACACCTCCTTGCTCTAGTTCCGCATCAATACGAGCAGGTTCCGAATCAATCGCATTTTCAAGAAGCTCTTTGACAACGCTTGCTGGCCGTTCGACCACTTCACCCGCAGCGATACGATTGATCACGGAGACAGGCAGTGTTTGAATTTTACCCATTTCTTTTTATATCCGGCTTTCTTTCAGAATACCGCTCACCTTGGTTGAGATAACATCCTAATGAAGCTTGTATTCTTTAATCTTGCGGTACAGCGTCCGCTCACCAATACCAAGCATTTCTGCCGTCTGCTCCCGATTTCCGCCAGCAAGCTTAAGCGTTTCTCCAATGAAAATCTTTTCAATTTCATGAAGAGGGTGACCAACAAGAGATGCAATACCACAACTCTCCGCAACACCCTCCTGATCAATCTCCTGCAGATGTCCAGTGTCTGGCTCGAGCTCGAGTGGCAGGTCGTCGACATCAAGGGTTTCGTCGCAATCAACAACGACCATGCTTTCAATAACATTACGAAGTTGACGCACATTCCCAGGCCATGAGAATGCGAGTAGTTTAACTCTCGCATCACGAGTCATACTCTTGATTATTTTCTGATGACGCTTCGCTAACTGCTTCATGAAATGCTCAATGAGCAATGGGATATCAGCAGATCTTTCTTGTAAGCTCGGGATTACAATCGTAACAACTTTCAGACGATGATAGAGATCACTACGAAATCCACCCCCCTCAATCGCGTCCTCAAGATTTCGATTCGTTGCAGAAAGTATTCTGACATTCACTCGAACAGGCTGATTCGACCCAACCCTTGTGATCTCTCCTGACTCGAGGACACGAAGCAGCTTAATTTGTGTAGCCATTGGCATGTCCCCGACCTCATCGAGGAAGAGAGTCCCGCCATCGGCATACTCAAACTTCCCAATACGATCAGACGACGCGTCAGTGAATGCACCTTTGATATGCCCAAAAAGCTCACTTTCGAGAATATTTTCACTCAGAGCTGCACAATTAAGAGCTACAAAAGGCTTTTTTTTTCGAGGGCTATTCTGGTGAATTGCTTGCGCAACGAGTTCTTTTCCTGTCCCAGTCGCACCCTGGATCAGAACTGTAGCATCAGTCGGTGCAATACGTTTGAGTCGCTCAATGACACTTCGCATCTGCGTGCTCGAACCCACAACTCCTTCGAAGCCAAACCGTTCATCAAGGCGACGATTCAGTTCAAGATTCTGAAGCCTAAGACGGACTCCAGCAGATGCCTTTTCAACAGCCACCCTTAACTTTGTGAGCTCAAGTGGTTTTTGCAAGTACGTAAAGGCGCCCTGCTGCATCGCCTCAACTGCCGAGGGCACCGTACCGTGACCAGTGACAACAATCACTTCGGTCTCGACAGACGACTCCTTAGCCAGCTTCAAAATTTCCAGGCCACCGATGTCGTTCATCATAAGATCAGTAACGACGACATCAAATGAATCTTGCTCGAGTTGCTCAGCACCCTCATTACCACCACCGGCCACCGTCACCTTATAACCAAGTCGCTCAAGCCCCTCGCCCATTGTTCGAGCATGGACAATGTCATTATCGACCACGAGAACGCGTACCGACCGCGCAATCCCATCAATACTTCCTGTGGAACTATTTTTTATTGAATTCGTCGACATCACTCACCAATGAATCTATTGACAATCAAACACTTCTTACGATTTATGGCCAGCTGCTTCTGTCGGCAACCTTGGCGGAGCTGGCAACCATATCGCCAACTTCGTACCGCGACCGGGTGCACTCTCAATATCAATTGAGCCACTGTGAGCCTCAATAATCTTTCGAGCCGTCGGAAGGCCAAGTCCCGAACCCCCTTGTTTCGTTGAATAAAATGCCTCAAATACACGAGCAAGCGTCTCGGCTCCCATGCCAGGGCCAGTATCAATCAGTTCGATCATCACTCCAAGCCCAGCAGCGCGCGTTCTCACCATGAGTTGGCCACCCTCTTGCATCGCCTGAGTCGCGTTAATCAAAAGGTTCAATATCGCCGAACGAAATGTCTCACGGTCAATCCGTACAGCAGGCAATTCCGGGTCGAGGTATCGGACAAGTTCAACACCTGCATCATCCGTACGAGGCTGAAAGAAATCGAGTAGCTGCTCGAGTTCCACATTGAGGTTTCCCGGCTCTGGATCTATTCCTTCCTGCCGCGAAAAGTCAAGAAAATCATCTAGCAGTTTCTGCAAACGATCGCATTCCTGTCGAACAAGATCTATTTTGGCTTTTGCTCGCCGGGCTGTCTGGTTTGCGGCTGACTCATCGCCTAGCGAGCCAATATCCTCCCCCAGCAATTCCATATTCAAACGGATGCTTGACAACGGATTACGGATCTCGTGAGCAAGCTCGCTTACGAGTTTCACTAACTCCGTATAGGTATCACCTTCACCTGGGAGTTGTTCCCTGAGCAGTGCTGATTGTCCCATAATCACAGCGACCGAAAGAGTTGGAATTCTTCAGAAGGCAAACTCTCTGCAGAGCCTTCAGTGAATAGCTCTGCAGAGAGGAACATATTTCAAACTATTCAGTTTCCGGAGCTGGCTCTGCATCAGCCGTAGCCTCTTCCATGGCTGCCCGTCGACTCAGTTTCACACGATCCTGTTCATCAACAGCAATGACTTTGACTCGCATTGTGTCACCAACTCGGCACACATCACCGACATTGCCAACATATTCATTTGAAAGTTCACTGATGTGACACAAGCCGTCTTTTCCAGGGACAAGTTCAATGAAGGCACCAAAATCTTTGACGCTTGTTACGCGACCTTCATAGATTCGGCCAATCTGAATTGATGCCGTGAGGGCTTCGATTTTCGCCAGTGCCGATGTTGCACTTTCCGCATCATGGCTAGCAACGGTAACCGTGCCATCATCATCTACTTCGACATTCGCTCCTGTGGTTTCCTGAATCGAGCGGATTGTCTTCCCACCAGGGCCTATGAGGAGACCAATTTTCTCAGGGTCGATATGCGTCCGCAGTAATCGTGGTGCCCACCCAGATATTTCATCACGTGGTCTTCGAACTGCAGAAAGCATTGCACGAAGGATTTCAAGACGGGCTTCTCGAGACTGTGCAAGGGTCGCCTTAATAATGGCAGGAGATATTCCATTGATTTTTAGGTCAAGCTGAATACCAGTGATGCCATTCTGCGAACCAGCAATCTTGAAGTCCATATCACCAAAATGATCTTCGTCACCAATAATGTCAGTCAACAGAGTCCATTTATCCTCAGATTCTTTCACCAGACCTACCGAAATACCAGCTACAGGATTCGAAATTGGTACACCCGCAGCCATTAAACCAAGGGTCGCACCACAAACCGATGCCATCGAACTGGAACCATTCGACTCTAAAATGTCTGAGATCACACGAATCGTGTACGGGAAAACATCCGGGTCAGGAAGAACTGGTTTGACACTTCGCTCTGCAAGAGCTCCATGTCCTATTTCTCGACGGCCAGGCCCACGAATCGGCCGGACCTCGCCTACAGAAAACGAAGGGAAATAATAATCAAGCATGAACTTTTTGGAGTATTCCTCAAAAAGTCCATCGACTCTCTGCTCATCTTTGCCAGTTCCGAGGGTCACCGTTACAAGTGCCTGAGTTTCCCCACGCTGGAAAAGAGCTGAGCCATGAACACGGGGCAGTAAGTCGACCTCACATTCAATTGATCGTAGCGACTTGGAATCTCGACCATCTGGACGAGTACCACCAAGAATCAATTCTCGAATAGCATGCTCTTCAAGGCCATGCCAAACGTGCGAAAAGTCACCTTCACTCACAGTGTTATCACTATCTGCAGTGTCGGCAGGACAAACTTCACCCTTCGCCCGCTCCTTAAGGGCCTTTACAGCCTCGCCTCGCTCAAGTTTCCCTGTGATTCCTGCTGCTGCTAAAAGCTCTGAGTAGTATGCCGACTTGAGACGTTCTCTGAGCGGAGCATAGTCTGGTAGCTCATATTCCTTTTTGGGCTTACCTGCCTTCGCTATAAGCTCTTCTTGCATTTCACAGATTGTGATAATGACTCGATGTGCTTCGTCTAGTGCTTCAAGCATCCGCTCTTCTGGCATTTCACGAGCAAAGCCCTCAATCATGAGAATTGCCGTCTTACTGCCTGAAACAATTAAATCAAGATCACTCTCTTCGAGTTGGTCCTGTGTAGGAAATGGAACAAATTCTCCGTTTACATGTGCCAATCGCACATTTCCAATCGGACCTTCAAAAGGGAGTGGTGAAATACAGAGTGCAGCAGATGCACCAATCATCGCCAAAATATCTGGGTCATTTTGGCGATCACTCGAGAGTGTCTGAGCCTGAACCTGAACTTCATCATGGAATCCTTCGGGAAACATCGGCCGGATCGGGCGATCAATCAGGCGGCTTGTAAGCGTTTCCTTCATTGTTGGCCGGCCTTCTCGCTTCAGAAAGCCGCCCGGAAACTTACCTGCTGCCGCAGTTCGCTCCCGATAATCACATGTAAGTGGGAAAAAATCTATTCCTGCGCGTGGTGAGCCTGTTGCAGCAGCAACAAGAACTGTTGTCTCTCCGTAAGAGACCAGCACACTCCCCGCGGCCTGCTTTGCTAGCAAACCAGTTTCCAAACCCAACACTTCCTGACCAACCCGACGTTCAACACGATGTTTCATTTTTTCTAATCCTTACTTCTTCCTTCGGCACTCCCAAGATCCGACCTACCAGTTTGTTGCTGATAATAACCCGGGACTTACTATGAGAGTGTTCACTAAAACCATTAAATTTTTATTGCACTATTTCGAACTATTATGACCACAATTCTTCTGCTTAGACCGCGAGGAATTGAAGGTCCATTGCAACGCGTGTAGAGAATCGAGCCCAAAAGTAAGCAACGATGACGTTCATCGTACTACTTCATCAGGGAGCCACCGTCGAACGCGAGGCCGCAGAAGTTTCCCGAACTACTTACGAATACCAAGACTTCGAATAATATCGAGATACCGCTGTGGAGCGACACGTTTGAGATAATCGAGAAGTCGTCTGCGTCGACTGACCATAAACAAAAGACCTCGGCGACTTGCAAAGTCCTTCGAATGCTTTTTAAAATGATCAGTCAAATGCGTGATTCGTGCGGTAAGCAGAGCTATCTGTACTTCTGCAGAACCTGTATCTTCCTGCCCACGGCGATGGGCACCTATAAGTTCTTGCTTGCGTTCCTTAGTCAGCGTCATCTTCGTTATTCGCCCTCCGTGGGCGATCATTAGGTTGTTTTCTCTAAATTTGTTACTAGCGAAAGTCTACCTTTCGATAGTTAAATTGCAATAAGAGTTGCAGGGACTGCGGCATACTGCCCGCTAGGCACTTTTGGCAGTCGCTTTAGCACCACTGGATGACACCGTTTGACCAACGCCACGCGGCGTATGAACAACATTCCAGGCGAGACCCATTCGTTCCATGGCCAGAATGACCCAATACGTCATGTCAAATTCCCACCATTTATGGCCGTGTGCAGCCATTCTCTGAAAAGCATGATGGTTGTTGTGCCAACCCTCTCCAAAAGCAAGAAGGCCTACCCACCAGAGGTTTCGAGAATCATCAGTTGTCTCATAATTTCTATAACCCCAGATGTGCGTGGCTGAGTTCACAAACCATGTCACATGGAAGACGTAGACCATTCGGACAGCAAGTCCCCATAATAACCATGAAACTCCCGTATCTGGACCATAGATTGCCCAGCCAGTCGCCAGTAAACCACCACCAATCACAAAATGCCAAAGCAGGAACGTTTTGTGAAAAAAAATAACACCGGAATCTTTTGCTAGATCAGGTGCCCAGCGTTTTACGTGAGCATCAAATTCA
>CAJXFK010000033.1 GCA_913052575.1 uncultured Planctomycetaceae bacterium | reverse complement strand
TTCCCGTAGTCATCGCGAGGATCCTCGAGCAGTCTTACCATTTCGCGTTGTGGATGCCGGGCAGCAACGGAAAGCTATATCACTGCTTACCGAGCAAGTGTTTAGTGACAAATCGTATCAATTTCCTCCAGAGTTTTATAATCAGCTTGTCACAACGCGATGGATTCATTGGGGTGCTGCTGATGTGGACCGACCGGATTATCCCGTCCACGAAGCCGTTCTGATGTGGCAGAAGCGAATGCTACAGCAACTCTTGGACTCACGGACGCTTACACGTCTAGCGGATAATGAAATGAAAGTTAGTCCGGAAGAAGATCGGTTTACCTCAGCAGAACTACTGCGAACACTAACAAATGCGATCTATTCAGAAGTGTATGAATTCAAGACGGGACAGTATTCCGATCGTGAGCCAGCGATCTCCAGTTTACGACGTAGTCTTCAGGTTGAGACATTAAGTGCCCTGGGAAAACTTGCCTTAGGCAGCCGAGGTAGTACAGCACTTTCAATAGCTAGTTTTGGCACTCGGAGCGGTATCGCAGCTCCGGATGCCCGTAGCCTCGCCAATTATCAGCTGAAACGGCTTCAGAAACAGGTTATTAAAGTGCTGAAGCAGAGTGATCAAAAGGCTTCAAAATTGGTTCTTGATGATGCCACGAAAGCCCACCTTGAGAGCCTCGTTCGACGGGCTGATGCGATTCTTCGTGCAGAAATAATGACATCATCGCCATAAGAAATCTGTATCGACGATTCCCCAACATCTCGGTATTGTATCGATGGTTTCGTGCCCGCGTGTCGCCAGTTAAGTGCAACCAGTAATGCGTATTCTGTTGATTTCACCAGACCTCATGTCAACAAGTAAACTCGCTGGACTTGCGCGCGAGGCAGGCGGCCTCCTTGAGACACTACGCAGCCTCAATGAAAAGCCGCGGTCAGATCAGTACGATCTTGTTCTTCTTGACTTACAAGCTTTTCGAGATGATCCAGCAGTTTTGGTGGCGAAGGTCAGTGTTCTGTTGGACAGCCTTCCTGAGAAAAATAAGCTCATGAAGTTTGTGGCTTTTGGCCCACATGTTCATAAACAGAGGCTCGATGATGCGGTTGCAGCCGGAGTGGATGAGTCTGTGAGTCGCGGAGAATTATTTGGATCCTTCCCAGCGCTTCTGCGGCGTTGGATGCCATCACCAGGTGAAGAGCATTAACACCAACGCTTGGAGCATAATCGATATCAGACTGGGAACGATTTCAACTGGTTAGAGTCAAGAAAAACTTAAGCGATAGGAAGTTTGTCGTCAATCTGGTTACAGACGTTGGTAATGAAGCGATTGATCGCACCAACTAAGAATCTCCATTGTGTACAGATCGTAAGAAGTTGACGCGACTGACTATACTGCAAATCCTCTCAGAACGATGTTTTGAGGCGGCCACATGGACTCTGTTTAACCCAAGCAACACTGATACGGTTTCCCCCAGGGGAATTTATTTGATTGATGCACGTGGTAGAGCTTTATACATCATGATGATTCATTAAGAGACTCTTTGTCAGATGGCTCATGTGGGCGTGTGCGGGAAGAAAGTCTTGCAATCAATGCTGTAATTTTTCGCGAGTCTTCATTTAAATAATTCGTGAAACTGATCTGTTTTATTTGAGAGTGATCGTAGCAGACTCAATATTGAAGCATTGAAGGCCATCTTCGAAAAAGGCTGCAATGCGGTTTGAGAAATATCTACAAAACTAACGATATGCCGCAGTTGATCTTTGACTTTTTATGCCACTCAAGCGTGCTATAAGGCCTAGAGTGGCAGATCCATGAAGTTAGAGTACCGGATCATGGCGTGCCGGGCTCCTCTAAGACAATTTCATCTAATTCTGTAGCATCAACACTTTGTCGTAGCAGTAGATAAATTGCTGGTACAACACACCAGAAAAAGCCCCATCCAAATGATCCAAGGAGGACACGCAAGCCGTCAGTCCAAAACTGTAATATTTGGATACCCCATCGAGAGTCTGCGCTGCCCTGTGTCATGGCGAGAATCACTTCGGCTGTCCTCTCGTGGCCCATTCCGAAGCTGCTAGCCCATAACGCAAAGACGACGGTTGTATCTGCAAAGAGCCCCGCGGCAAAAAAACCTAAGACAGCAAGAACACAGGCGACAAAGCCATAGAACGCGAAATGAAGAGGACGTTGGTAGAGGTATGAAAAAGCAGTCGAAATGGCTTGAAAGCTATCGCCACGTTCGACACTCACGGCCGCAACCATCAGTGGCCACCCTGCAGCTAATCCGATCCCGAGAATTGCAAGAATAACTGCTCCAGATAAGATGAGCGGCCACACTACGCCAATAATTGCGAGACCCCAGTCGAATCGCATGACAAGGCCGAGGAGACCACCGGGGACGGCAAGTGCCACGATTCCAAGAAAAACAAAAGCCGCAGAATTAAATGCCGCTGGCCATTTCACGACACCAAATCGTAGGACATCACGAAAACCTGGAAGTTCTTCATCGACTAAACGAAGTGCTACGTAACGAGTGATACTTGTCGCAAATATAGACCAGACAAGTAGAAACCAAATGCATCGTAGGAGACTTCCGAGAAACTCGCTCCACGTCGCAAGCGGATTCCAGGGTGTTGTAACGAGAGCCAAAAACTCACGTACAGGTACGGGCAATCTGGCAATCTGCGATGAGATTGCGGGCAGAACAACCTTGCTCGGTGTTGGCAAGAGAACGTCTGTACCTTCACAATTGGCACAACTTTCCGTGATGGGTGACGCTGAGGTTAGTCCACCATCGGATAAACCAAACGAATCAATCGCAGAGAATCCAGCCCATGTGCCTGCTGTCGCTAGAGTTGCAAGAAGTATGACAGCGGGTGTGAAAGCGACACCTGCCGCTTTGAAAAGAATCCACCACGGTAAGGCTTCACTCCAAATAATCTCATGGATAATCTGTGCACGGCTGGGTGGCTGGGATTTGTCGGTCATCATGGTGTACCAGAACGAAAGGAAGTGAAACGTGGAGTTGAAGTGAGAAGAATACCAAAGTCGACCCCGGGTCGCCTAATCGACTGCCCAAGTTTAACCTTCATGGTACATTTCTTCTTCACCTTCATCGTCATTTCGAGCAATGTGAGGAACGGTGTATCTCTCGTCAAGCCAGCGACTGAGGTCAATGATTTTGCAGCGTTCGCTACAAAAAGGTGCAGTTGGCGTTGGAGGCCGTGCTGAGTCACTCTTGAGATACACTTGTCCGTCACAGACTGGGCATTGAGGCATATGTTTTACGGTCCAGTCAGCACGAGGTAAGCCAAAGGGTAGGGGGTCGACACAATACCCTCTGTGTTAGTCCGATGAAGATTTGGAGCTGTCCGCCCCGGGTTTGGAACCGCTTTCCTTTTTTGGTTTATCATTCTTGGTTGAGGTCGGTTTATCAGCCGCTGCCGCCTTTTTGTACGACTCACTACGATAGTCTGTCTGATAGAATCCCGAACCTTTAAACATTATTGCCCCACCAGTACCAATAAGTCGCCGAAGTTTCCGTTTTTTGCACTCAGGGCAGGTTCGTTTTACGGCATCGGTCATGGACTGAAACAGCTCAAATGCATGTCCACACGCATCACAGACATAGTCATAAGTTGGCATGGCGGATCATTCTTTGTTGCAAGGTAGTGAGAGTCTGGTCACGCTAAAATGTCTCTGAATATATCATTCATTTGCAGCCACAATGACTTGAGCCGGACGAACAACACGGTCATGTAGCACATACCCCCGACTTGTTACAGCAATTACTGAACCTGGAGCTGTACCATTACCCGGCTGTTGTGAAATCGCTTCATGAACGGTGGGATCAAACACGGCATCGTCAGTCTCAACTAGTTTACACTTGTGATTTTCTAAGATTTTTTCAATTTGTTTTGCCGTCATTCGAAACCCTTCTCGCAAGGTTTCGATATCGGTCGTCTGCTCACTAGCATCGACAGCGCGTTCGATATTATCAAGTACTGGCAGGATATCTCTTAGAAGAGTCATTTCGCCATATCGAAGGAGATCTTCATATTCCCGGCGTCCTCGTTTTCGCACATTTTCAATTTCCGCCTGTGCTCGTAGAACCCGTTCCTCGGCGTCGTTGAGCCGGTGCTCAAGATCATCATGGCCACCAGTGGCCTCACTGTGCTCGGGTTTTGTAATTGGCACGTCGTCGATATTTTCAGGTGTTGTTTCGTCCTGCATAGTGGCTTCCTCATCCATCGTCAGTAAAAAATTGGGTTCGAGATGCGTTCACATTAGTCGCCATTCGACGCGTGCGACTCTGCCGCCGCGTCATCCTGTTAAGGGTGAAAGTATTCTGCAAGACGGCTGAGAAAACTTGATCGCTTCGGACTGACCTCAGCTTGTTCCTCTTCAGCCAGTTCTCTAAATAATTCTTCGGCCCGCGGCGATAGCTTTTTTGGTACTTCGACATGGATGTGAACATGAAGATCGCCGACGCCGCGGCCACGAACATCAGGCATCCCAAGACCGCGAACGCGAATAATGTCACCCGGCTGGGTGCCTCTCGGTATTTGCAGGGGCTTCGCTCCGTCAAGAGTCGGTGCCTCGAGAGTCGTTCCCAGCGCACATTGGCTAAACGTCAGTGGTACCTCGCAGTGGAGTTCATGCCCATCCCGAGTCAGAAACGGATGTTCAAGAATGTCAATGACGCAGTAGCAGTCGCCGGGAGGTCCACCACTTGCCCCTGGCTCACCTTCGCCACCGAGCCGTACGCGGACATCGTTGTCAACACCTGGTGGGATGGTGACCTTTCGTTCTACAGCCACTTCGGTGACCCCATGTCCTCTGCAGTCTGAGCATTTTTCGCGAATTGTTTTTCCAGCACCTCGACAGGCCGGGCATGTTGTCTGAAGACGGAAAATGCCTGAACTCTGTAGTACTTGGCCCTGACCCCCACAATAGTCACAGGTTTGCGGCGAAGTACCAGCTTTTGCGCCACTCCCATTACAGGTCACGCACTCTTCATGCCGTCTGAAATGAATGGTCTTGCTCTCGCCCCGAGAGGCCTCAAGCAAAGTAAGCGATACTTCGCAGAAAACATCTCGGCCCTTCTGAGCTCTGGCTCCACGGCCGCCACCACCAAACATTCCGCCACCGAAAAGGTCTCCGAATGCTTCGAAGATATCGGAGATGTCATTGAACTCATGTTGGCCACCGCCACCACCGCCATTCTGCAAACCTGCGTGGCCGAACCGGTCGTATCGACCCCTTAAGGAGTCATCCGAGAGTACTTCGAAGGCACGGGCAGCCTCTTTAAATTTGTTAGAAGCATCTTCGTCCCCCTGATTTTTATCTGGGTGGAACTGGATCGCGAGGCGTCTGTAGGCCTCGGTGATCTGGCCAGAGGTCGCGCGTCGTTCAATGCCCAGTACTTCGTAGTAACATCTTTGATCCACCGCTCATTCCTCCAGGCGCACAACAGCATAGATGACACTGACATTGCCTTGTGTTGTTTGCTGACACACTTTCTGGTCTACGGTTTTCATTCGTGTGGAAATGTGATGAGTAGACCAACAGGCTTAGCGTACGGACCCTTCAATTCGCTGCTTCTTAGCATCCTCTTTTTCAAGGTTTGTCACGAGTGCTTCTGTTGTAAGCAATAGGCCTGAGATGCTGGCTGCGTTTGTTAATGCAACACGAACAACTTTGACCGGATCGATAATTCCGGCCTTGACCATGTCAACGTACTCGCCTTTATTGGCATCATAGCCAGTATGAAGATCCTTCTGAGAAACCTCATCGGCCACGACACCACCGTCGATGCCAGCGTTTTCAGCGATCTGTCGCAAAGGCGCTTCGAGGGCACCGAGAATAATATCGACACCAATTTTCTCATCACCCTTGGCCTGGGAGCGTGCTTTCTCTATCGCTTCCCGACATCGCACGAGGGCGACTCCACCACCGGGAACAATACCTTCTTCGACAGCCGCACGCGTTGCATGCAGAGCATCTTCAACTCGTGCTTTCTTCTGTTTCATTTCAGCTTCAGTTCCGGCACCAACCGAAACAATAGCGACGCCACCGGTCAGTTTAGCAAGGCGTTCCTGGAGTTTTTCGCGATCGTACTCACTCTCTGTCGCTTCAAGCTGATTTCGTATCTGCTGAACTCGAGCCTTCACATCGGCAGGTTTTCCAGCACCCTCGACGATCGTTGTTTCATCCTTGTCAATTGTTATGGTGCGAGCAGACCCGAGATGCGAGAGTTCAACATTCTCAAGTTTAATGCCGAGGTCTTCGCTAATTAGCGTGCCGCCGGTGAGTGTGGCAATATCGCCTAGCATCGATTTACGACGATCACCAAAACCAGGTGCTTTGGCCGCCGAAATATTGAGAACTCCTCGGAGTTTATTCACAACGAGTGCAGTGAGGGCGTCGCCGTCAATATCTTCGGCAATGATAAGAAATGGTTTTCCTGACTGCGCGACCTTTTCGAGCAATGGCACCAGTTCACGCAGGTTGGAGATTTTTTTCTCATGAATAAGAATCAACGCATCTTCAAACTCACAGATCATTTCTGCTGGTTTGTTGATGAAATACGGCGAGATATAGCCCTTGTCAAACTGCATGCCATCGACAAAACGAACGGTCGTTTCGGTTGTTTTGCCCTCCTCGACAGTGATGACGCCGTCTTTACCAACTTTTTGCAGTGCCTCGGCCAGTAGGTCACCAATGAAGGTGTCATTATTAGCACTAATGGAGCCAACTTGAGCAACTTCTTCTGGCCGGCTTACTTGGCGTGCAATTTCCATGAGATGTTGTACCGCGGCTGCGACACCTTTTTCGATGCCTCGACGAACAGCGGTGGGATTGCTACCAGCAACAATGTTGCGAATGCCCTCACGGAATATTGATCGTGCGAGAACTGTTGCAGTTGTTGTTCCGTCGCCAGCGAGATCTGAAGTTTTTGATGCGACTTCATTGACCAGTTTTGCACCCATATTTTCAAATGCATCTTCGAGGTCAACTTCTTTGCTAACGGTCACACCATCTTTGGTCACCGTTGGTCCACCAAAACTTTTGTCAATGATCACGTTGCGACCGGTTGGCCCCATTGTGACAGCGACTGCATCAGCAAGTTTTTCAACACCCTTAAGAAGTTTTCCACGGGCGTAGTCATCAAAAAGCAATTGCTTGGGCACGACTTGTATCTCCTTCGGTAGCCAACCAACCCGGCTGGAACGTAATTGTTATTTTCAGAACTCACTACAGCGTAGAATTTGACCCACGCTTCAATTTTGGTGACTGCAGGCAGTCAGATGAACGATTAATTGAGGACTTTTGCTAGAATATCACCCTCACGCAAGATTTTGACATCGTGGCCGTCCACTTCCATGTCGTTTCCCGAGTACTTGCCGTAGATGACTTCGTCACCTAGTGAGACAAGCAGGCCGGCACGCTGCCCACTTTCGAGGAGGCGGCCAGGCCCAACGGCTACAACGTGTCCACGCTGCGGTTTTTCTTGAGCCGAGTCGGGTAGCACAATGCCGCCTGATGTGCGCTCCTCTGCTTCAACAGGCTCAACAACAATTCTGTCATCAAGCGGGTGAATTTTTAGTTTTTTTGCAGCCATTTTTCACTCCAAAGTAATTCTCAACGAACAGTAACGTTAGGGGTTTTCAACGAGGAACCCCGTCATCTCTTGTACTATGAATAGCGATTACATCATGCCAGGCATGCCACCCATGCCGCCCATGCCAGGCATGCCACCCATGCCGCCCATGCCGCCCATGCCAGGCATACCACCACCCATGCCGTGGTCATGACCTTCGGGTTCTGGTTCTTCTTCGGAAGGGATTTCAGTAATCAGTGATTCTGTGGTTAGAAGAAGTGCTGCGACACTTGCGGCATTTTGAAGAGCTGTACGAACGACCTTTGCTGGATCGATCACGCCAGCACTGACAAGGTCACAATAGTCACCTTTGTCTGCATCATACCCATCATTTTTGCCCTTCAGTTGACGTACTCGATTTACGACAACGGAACCATCAAGTCCGGCATTGTCTGCAATTGCTTCCAGTGGGTAATGGAGCGCATTTTTAACAATGGAAGCACCATGCTTTTCGTCGCCCTTGAGGCTAAGCTTCTCAATAACTTTCTCACCTCGGAGAAGAGCCACGCCACCACCAGGCACGACACCCTCTGCGAGCGCGGCCTGAGTAGCACTCTTCGCATCATCAATGAGTGCTTTACGTTCTTTCATTTCTGTTTCAGTTGCAGCGCCAACATTAATTTCGGCGACACCACCCGCAATTTTTGCGAGACGTTCCTGTAATTTTTCGCGATCATATTCGCTGGTTGTAGTCTCTATTTCGGCACGAATTTGTGCTGCTCGGCTGTTAATCGCATCCTTCGTGCCACCACCGCTTACAATTGTTGTATTTTCAGCAGCAATAATAACCTTCCTGGCCTTCCCAAGATCAGTAAGTTGCACGGCATCCAGAGCAATACCAAGGTCTTTAAAAATGGCCTGTCCGCCAGTAAGCACGGCAAGGTCACCCATCATTGCTTTACGTCGGTCGCCGTATCCGGGGGCCTTGACGGCCACCGCTTGAACGATGCCCCGTAGCTTGTTGACAACGAGTGTCGCGAGTGCTTCACCATCGACGTCTTCAGCAATTATCACAAGTGGCTTACCAGCCTTGCTGATGGCTTCTAGCAGAGGAACCAGATTTTTTGCACTGGAAATTTTTTCTTCAAAAATAAGTATATAGGGATTTTCGAACTCACAAATTTGTGAGTCGGCATCAGTTACAAAGTGTGGCGAAAGGAATCCACGATCAAATTGCATGCCTTCAACAACATTGACAAACGTTTCGGCCTGCTTCCCCTCTTCAACTGTAATGACTCCGTCTTTGCCAACTTTAAGAATGGCTTCTGCAAGGACGTTCCCGATTGTTGGATCGTTATTTCCGGCAATTGTTGCAATCTGCATCAATTCCTTTTTGTTTTTCTCATTGATTGGGGAGGCCAACCCGTGAATTTCTTTCGATACAGCGTCAACTGCTTTGTGAATTCCTCTTGCTAACGCCATTGCATCAGCACCCGCCGCGATCATTTTCAATCCTTCACGAAAAATCGCTTCGGAGAGCACGGTAGCGGTTGTCGTTCCATCACCAGCAACATCGTTTGTCTTACTCGCGGCTTCTTTGACGAGTTGCGCCCCGAGATTCTCAAATGAATTATCGAGTTCAATATCTTCAGCAACGGTGACACCATCTTTTGTCACCTTCGGAGAGCCCCACCCTTTATCAAGTACCGCATTTCTGCCTCGCGGCCCAAGCGTACTTTTCACAGCTCGAGCGAGTTTCGAAACACCTGCAAGTAGAGGCTTGCGAGCCTCATCCTCAAACACCATTTGCTTTGCCACAAAAAGCTCCTTCAAAAGCGTACTCAACGGACCTCTCGGTCATGAGATGGACTGTTCTGGCAGCCACATCGATATTCAGCAGAGAAGAATGCAACCTTTGTGCCGGAGTGATCAAAGTGGGGATTTTTTTTTCTGGCTTTATTTTATGCCTTAATTTACCGTGTTTCTTCTGCCTTCGGTCTCCATCGTGGCGGTCTGCCACCGACACCAACAAGAGACGATGCCTTTTTGGCAGGTCTAGCACGTGAGTACATAAGTTGCCAGAACCGGGCTATTTTGGGGACCAGTCAATGTCTCCCTCGAGATTTCGACAGAATGCAGCAAGAAGGTCTGCTGTGTTGTCAGCGTCTTCCAATGAAATTGTTTCAACGGCTGAATGCATATATCGGTTAGGCACACTGACAAGTCCGGTTGCAACACCAGCTCGAGTGACCTGGAGGACGTTGGCATCTGTCGGGGTTGCCCGGCCGAAAGCTGCAAGTTGAACTGGGATTTTGTTTGTGTCACCAGCTTGTAACAGCCGTTCGACCACTTGGGGGTTCATGTTAGGTCCCCGATAGACCACAGGTCCCTGGCCAAGCGAAATATCACCCTCGGTCTTCTTATCAATCGTTGGACAATCTGTGGCATGCGTGACATCTACAGCAATAGCGACATGCGGATCAACCCGATGGCAGCTGGTTTTCGCGCCACGTAGGCCGATTTCTTCTTGTACGGTAGAAGCAACTGATAGAGCACAGGGTAGGGGGCCAGCAGCAACTGCCCGGCGAAATGCCTCGACAACGACCCAGAGACCAATTTTGTCGTCCATTGCTACAGATGCTGCAAGGCCGTTCCTGAGCGGTTGATATTTTAGTGCAAAGGTTGCGGAGTCTCCCACTCGAACAATCTGCTCAGCCTCTTCTTTTGTGCGAGCACCAATGTCAATCCATAGGTCCTTCATTTTGGGAACTGTCTTCCGCTCGTCTTCGGTAAGAAGGTGGATGGGTTTCCTACTCATGACACCGGGGACCCCGCCATTGGTAGTCCAGATGACGACATGAGACCCAATGAGTTGCATCGGGTCCCACCCACCAATGGGCTGTACCGATATATATCCATCACTGTCTACGTGCTGCACAATGAGCCCAATCTGATCACAGTGTCCAGCCAAAAACATTCGGCATGTACCGCCTGGGTTTGCTGTTCCGATAACGTTTCCGTGTGCATCCGTCTCTATTTTTTCAGCACATGATTTCAGATATTCACGAACAATTTTTTGAACGGGCTCCTCGTAACCAGAAGCACTTGGTGTTTCAAGAATTTTGATCAGGAAATCATGGGCGGCTGTATCCAAGGGTGAAACTCCTCAGGGGGTCTAGTTGGAAAATCTTCAAAGCAAGACTACCAAACTTTTGTGCTCAGTGGGGCGATGCCGCATCGTCTACGTGCTCAGCGCGCTTCGCTTCCAGTGAGACACGTAGCGATATACTCTTTTGAGATACGAATTCGAATGCATAATACACTCTTGGAATAACAACATGACGAGTCCTGTACGTATTGGCCTGATTGGCATGGGAACGGTAGGTACTGGTGTTGTACGTGTTCTTCAGGATTCTGCAGAACATATTTCGCGGCAGGCCGGCCGAGCTGTCATTGTTGACCATGTCGTCGTTCAGAATTCTAGCAAACCACGAAGTATCGAACTTCCAGGTCACAAAATATCAAATGAGTTCGCTCGGGTGCGGGACAATCCGGAGATTAGTATCGTCGCCCTTCTCCTAGGCGGTCTTGAGCCTGCACGTACTCTCGCTATTGAACTTTTGAAGAGCGGGAAAGACCTCGTAACGGCAAACAAGGCGCTACTGGCCGAGCATGGCCCCGAACTTTTTGAAGTTGCACATAAGGCAGGAAGGTCAATTGCTTTTGAGGCTGCTGTCGCGGGAGGGATTCCAATTGTGGCAGCCATATCCGAATGCCTTACGGGAAATCAAATTTCTTCGATTCGTGGAATTTTGAATGGTACGAGCAATTTCATCCTCACAAAAATGGAACAAGACGGTAGCGATTATCACGAGGTGCTACAGCTCGCTCAGGCTGAAGGATACGCGGAAGCTGACCCCACCATGGATGTTGACGGCACGGATGCCACACAAAAACTTGCCCTGCTAACACATCTTGCATTTGGTCAATGGGTACCATGGGCCAGCATCCCACGCTTTGGGCTCGAATCAATTGACCAGGAACTGCTACGTTTTGCAGATGAACTAGGGTGCCGTATTCGCGTGGTGGCTGATGCGTGTCGTAGTCATAACACATTGTCATTACGAGTTGGGCCTGCACTTGTACGAAAGGGCACGCCTCTTGCAGAAACACAAGGTGCTTTCAACGCAGTGAGTGTGGTGGGACACGCGGTCGGCCCCTTGTTTTTTCATGGACTCGGTGCAGGGCAGATGCCAACGGCGTCGGCGGTTGTCGCAGATATTATTAGCACTATTGTTGGACGTTCGGCCATTACGTTCGCGCAGTCTGGAGTGGTTGGGGAAATACCGAAACCAGCCACCGTTGTATCTGGGAGCGATACCCCGAGCTTCCTGCGGCTTCATGTGACGGATAAGCCGGGGGTTTTGGCAGATTTGACAGGCATTCTTGGTGTTGAGGGTATATCCATTGACTCAGTTATTCAGCATCCTATCAAGGATGGAGAGGATGGAGTGCCACTGGTTATCATGACACACTCGTGTAGTGCTACGGCAATTGATCGGGCAGTTAAAGCTTTAGATCACAACCCTGCGGTTACGAGTCCGATAAGCTGTCTCCCGGTGATCAACGAGTAAGCAAGGGATTGAAAGAGAAGTATCCTCCAATGAAATATTTTGTTCTGATACCAGACGGTGCTGCTGATGAAGCACAGGAATCTCTTGCGGGTAGGACGCCGCTCAGAGCGGCATCCACACCAATGCTTCAGCGGCTTGCTGAACAGGGCACGGTAGGACTCACAAATCACGTGCCAGATTCGCTTCCCCCCGGCTCAGAGGTGGCGTGTATGAGTTTATTGGGGTACGACCCGATACAATATTTTACAGGTCGTGCACCGCTGGAAGCAGCAGCTAAGGGCATATCACTCGGACCTTCTGATTGGGCTGTTCGTTGCAATCTTGTTTCTATTGAGGACCGAGGTGATGGCCCAATCATGGCGGACTTTACGGCTGATCATATCACCACAGAAGAAGCAACTGCTTTGCTCGAATCTGTGCAAAAAGGCCTTCAGTCAGACTTCCCAGCCCTGAAGGGATGGAGTTTCGTTCCGGGTGTAAGTTACCGTAATTTATTGCTGTACCAGACAGACGACAACACTCAATGTGAATTAGGAGAAGACCTCCGTACGACTGCACCGCATGATCGTGTCAATCAGCAGATCGCGGATGCATTTCCCCGAGGAACAGGAAGCAAACTGCTTACAGAGATTATGGCTCGTAGTGAGACATGGTTGCAAAACCATCCAGTAAATACGGCTCGAAAGAAAAAAGGTCTCGGTGTTGCCACCCATATCTGGCTCTGGGGTGCTGGGCAGCGGCCAACGTTCAAGTCTTTTCGGTCACTTCATGACGTCGATGGAGTTATGATTACCGCAGTCGATCTGCTTCGCGGTCTAGCACGACTGGCAGGATGGCGATGTCGCGAAGTTGAAGGGGCAACCGGATATCTCGATACCGATTACACGGCAAAAGGAGCAGCTGCCATCGAGGAATTAAAATCATCGGATTTAGTCTGCGTGCATGTGGAGGCACCAGATGAAGCCGGGCATGAAGGAAATGCTGCTGCAAAAGTACAAGCATTAGAGGCAATAGATAAAGAAATATTGACGCCGGTAATGAAGCACCTAGACACTGTCGCCGCCAGTGGTGAGCCCTATCGAGTTCTTGTGTGTCCAGACCATCCAACGTTTTGTTCAACACAAATGCATTCGCGTGGCCAGGTGCCATTCCTGATCGCAGGAGAGGGTATCAAAGCGTCTTCGGTAACGTCGTATGATGAGGAGTCAGCATCAGCTGGTCCAACAGTGTCAACTGGCTCGACTCTTATCAGGCATTTATTTGATAATACCTTAGCTAACGATATTAAGTAATAATGAGGTGCTTGTCAGTTTGAACGAGGAAAACCTTTCCGTGACGGATTCAATTCTATGGCTCGATTTGTTCAGAAATTTGGTGGGACGAGTGTAGCTGACCCCGAAAAAATTGTGCGCGCCGCAAAAAAAGCAGCGCGCAGACATGCTGCAGGCGATCAGGTTGTAGTTGTTGTGAGCGCAATGGGAAAGCAGACAGATACGCTTGTCAATCTTGCACAGCAGATAACAAATAGCCCGAGCGCACGCGAGATGGACATGCTGCTCTCAACAGGTGAGCAGGTAAGCGTTTCACTCTTCGCGATGGCTCTCCAGAGTATGGGCCATAAGGCAGTAAGTCTGACAGGTGGTCAAATCGGCATACGTACTGATTCAAGCCATACCAAAGCGCGCATACAATCGATTTCGACGGATCACGTGAGCAAACTTCTTGACGGCGGGGCTATTGTCATAGCTGCTGGGTTTCAGGGATATGATCCGGACGGTAATATCACGACGCTTGGTCGAGGCGGCTCCGACACAACTGCAGTTGCACTCGCTGCTGTGTTGAATGCCGACTGTTGTGAAATCTATACAGATGTTGATGGAATCTACACAACGGATCCACGGGTGCATCCCAACGCAGCTCGTTTGTCGACGGTGAGCCACGATGAAATGCTTGAGCTCGCGAGTCTTGGTGCGGGTGTGATGCATTCCCGATCCATAGAATTTGCCAAGAAGTTTGGCGTGCCGATTGTTGTTCGGTCCAGCTTTGAGGACGGGCCGGGAACGACTATTGTCCCATCTCAGTCATCAAGTCAACGTACTGTGAGCGGCGTTGCGCTTGCCAAGAATGAGGCAAGAATCACCGTTGAGGACGTGCCGGACAAACCGGGTGCGAGCCATCAGTTGTTTGCTGAACTTGCATCTGAAGGCATTGCAGTTGATATGATTATCCAAAACGCAGGTACCGGGGGTACTGCAGACATATCCTTTACGGTGACAGATGAGAATCTAGCTTCTGCCCTCCGAATCACAAGAACCGTGGCAGAGTCGATTGAAGCAGCAGGCGTGACCCACAATGCTGATGTCGCAAAGGTGTCAATTGTCGGTGTTGGTATGGTTGGTGCAGAAGGCGTCGCCGCAACACTGTTTCAGGCTATCTCTGCTGCCGGCATCAACGTTCATATGATCACAACAAGTGAGATCAAAATTTCCGTACTTGTTGATAGACATGATGCAAAGAAGTGCGTACAGGCAGCCCATCAGGCATTTCATCTTGATGGGTTTGTGGATGTGAGTTCTCCAGCCGCTGAGATTTCGACCCAAAGATCAGATCCGTTGGAGGTGGTGAGAAAACTTGAGGGAATGGAAGACCTGGCAATTGAAGACTGTCAGCTTGACATGTCGCAAGCACTTGTCACCTTTTTTAATCTTCCAAATACTCCGGGTGTCGCTGCAGATGTGTTTGAATCAGTGGGGCGGGCTGGGTTAAACGTGGACATGATCGTGCAAAGTTTTCCAAGACACGGGAAGGCCGAGATTTCATTCACGGTTCCTGAATCTGATCGTGAGCAGGCCGTCGACGCTGCACGAAAAATCGCCAGCGATCTTGGAGCAAATGCCACTGATGTACCAAAGGTCGCGAAGCTTTCACTGACCGGAGTTGGTATTCGAAGTCATGCCGGTGTTGCAGATAAACTCTTTGCGCCACTGGCAAGCGCAGGCGTCAATATCGACCTTATTAGCACGAGTGAGGTGAGAGTGAATGTTATTGTTTCAGCCGAGCATGGAGCAAGATCCTTGAAAATTCTGAGAACTGCATTCGAGCTGGAATAAGGAAGAGGTACTGATAGGTCTGGGAGACATCGGCCGGTGTGTTGCAGGGTCATGATCCAATGACATTTTCGAGTATTTCTTCGGCAACATAAATCGGAAGACTCGGTTCACATGTAATTGCCACGGCAATTGCATCCGATGGCCTCGCGTCTATTTCAACAATGTCGCCGTCTTTTTCGACACGTAGAGTAGCGTAATACGTATGCTCTTTTAATTCGGCAATAATGACATCCTGGAATTCTCCACCCATGAGTTCGACAGCCGCGACCAAGAGATCATGCGTTAACGGCCTGGGCGTCGCACTCTGCTTTACCCTGCGGTCGATACTGGTGGCTTCAAAGAGCCCGATAAGAATTGGAAATGTACGATCGCCTTCGACTTCTTTCAGGTAGACAACCTGCTGGTCATTGACCTCACTGATAATGATTCGTGAGAGTTCCATTTCAACGCTCATTACGAACCTTAATTTCTTCGGAGTTCTGTGTGGATGGGTATTTCAACATGATGTACGAACATGGTAGCCGACTTTTTTGAACACTACTTATGACCACTACGAGACTACCTCATTCCACTTGTGAAATCACTCGGAGTCAACGCTATAGACCGTCTTTCTGACTTTTTCGAGTTTTCAGAGTACTCAAGATCGCGTTTTGTTTGGTTTGTAGTTCTTCAAATTCTGCGAGTTGTTCGCGTTCCTTATCGACTATCTGGGGGGGCGCGTGGGCGATGAATTTATCATTGGCAAGTTTTCCACGTTTGGCTTTTATGACTGTGTCAAGTTTTGCGACTTCCCGGTTCAGCCGAAGTATTTCGGCATCGACGTCAATAAAATCCGCCAGATCAATAAAGATATCACAGTCCGCGGCAGAAATCTCGGCAGCACCTTGGATCTTTTCAGCACCAACTCCAAGAGCGACAACATGACACATAGCCATAGCTTCAATAGCGGGCTTCATGGGCCCGAGCAAAGTCTCTTGAGACGATGGTGTGCGAATCGTGATATCGACTGAGGTGCGAGGGGGTACATTTTGGCGAGATCGAATTTCTCTGACTGCGGTAACAACTTGTAGAAATGTACGGAACTGTGTTTCTGTAGTTCGGTCTTGCCATGAGTCCGGTGGAGTTGGCCACGCTGCTAGCATTATGGATAAAGGTAGCGGTTCCTTGTCCCAGGGTGTGCTCCGTTTCTGATATTCCTTTGATAGATGCTGCCATATTTCTTCGGTTATAAATGGCATGATCGGATGAAGCAGTCTTAAGATTGTATCAAGGCCAAGAACCAGCATCTGGCATGCTTGTTGCTTTTGTGTTGCGTCCTGCAGTCGTGGTTTACAGAGTTCAAGGTAGGCACTGCAGAACTCATCCCATGCAAATGCGTAGAGAATCCGAGCAGCTTCAGCAAAGTGATACCCCTCGATACTGGTTGTAACCTCAGTAGAGACGGTTGCGAGCCGACTTAGTAACCAGCGGTCTTCCAATGGCAAGTGTGCAAGGTTAGAGAAATGAAGATGTGTATCGAAATCGATAACATCCTCGAGATGCATGAGCACAAACCGCGTTGCATTCCAAAGTTTATTTGAAAAATTACGGCCTGACTCAAATCGTTCACTGACCGCTGGACCACGGGGTAGGGCGAGGTCAGCCTCTTGTGTCGCCCACTGCGTTCTAAAGTCTTCGTTACATTTTGGACAGGTTATACGAGGTTTTGTACGATTCTGGTTCGTTTGATCAATTCGGCTGGCACAGGTTGGGCACTGGTACTCAACTGGCATACGAACATCTTGTGTCTCAGTTGCCATGGTTGCCATCCCAAATCGAAGGGCATCGGCCCCAAGCAGTGTAATAACGTCAAGTGGATCGACGCCGTTCCCTTTACTCTTGCTCATTGTTTCACCATAGCGGTCGAGTATTTTTGGGTGAATTGCCACATGATGAAATGGGATATCGCCGGTGTTGAAAATTCCCAAGATAACCATTCTTGCTACCCAGAGCGTGATGATGTCTCGACTGGTAATGAGTGTGCTTGTTGGATAGAAACGCGCGAGTTCTTGAGTATGTTCTGGCCAGCCAAGGGTGGAATGGGGCCAGAGGGCAGATGAAAACCAGGTGTCGAGTACGTCTGGGTCACGGACTAGTGGCTGGCCTTGAATAGTCTCAATACCGAGTGATTCATCCGCCGAGCATACGAACCAATCCCCTGGCGTTCCGTCTTTCAGTTCTGGTCCATCAAAAGTCCATGCAATGTTTGTTCTTCCTTCAAAAGCAACTTCTAAGTCCTGGCGAGTGACTGCGGTGATATGCCATATCGGAATCTGATGACCCCACCATAGTTGCCGGCTTACTGGCCAGTCTCGTTTTTCCCCCAGCCAGTCAAGATAGCTTTTTGCATATCGCTCAGGATGAATCTGTATCGTTTTTGTGCGAACGACCTCGAGTGCTGGATCTGCGAGGTCTGCCATCCGAATGAACCATTGATCGGCAAGGTATGGCTCTATAGGTGTTTTCGATCTGTCAGAATGCGCTAGCTCAATCGTGCGGTTTTCAACGTCGAGGAGCTGTTTCGCGTTTTCGAGGTCACTGATTACCTGAGTTCGGGCTTTCCTCATGCTTAAGCCCTCGTAGGGTCCAGCCGTGTGATTGAGGGTTCCGTCAGGATTCATAATGTTGACCATTGGCAGGTCATTCCGGATCCCGACGTCATAATCGTTTGGATCGTGCGCTGGGGTTATCTTCACACACCCAGACCCCATCCCTGGTTTCGCCCATTCGTCTGCAATCAATGGTATAGGGCGACCTAACAAGGGAAGGATGACCTGTCTTCCATCATTTGCCATTGCCGCGAGTTTTTCAAGAATTGGCAAATGACTTTGTCGCCGATCTTCCGCTGATGCAATCGCGATTGTGATGTCAGCGCGCTCTTTTGCTGAAGAATTCTCCAATTTCTCATAGAGTTCTTGAATGGTTTGTTCGAGCGCTTTTGCTGGTTGAGGATGCACTGCTACTGCGGTATCACCGAGCAAAGTTTCGGGGCGTGTTGTTGCAACACTAATTTCTGTTGGTTCACCTTGCTGTGGGTCCAATACGGAATAGCGGATATGCCAAAAGTGTCCCTTGACCTCCTCATGGAAAACTTCATCATCACTTACAGCGGTTTGTAGAAATGTATCCCAATTCACAAGGCGTTTGCCACGACGTACAAGGCCTTTCTGGAAGAGTCGAAAGAATGTTTCTCGAACAGCACGACCACACTGATCATCAAGCGTAAACCGTGTGCGATCCCAGTCACAACTGGCACCAATATCACGCAACTGCCCGAGAATTCGTTTTTCGTACTGAGCTTTCCAATCCCAAATTCTTTCGACAAGTTGTGTTCGTCCAAGGTCGTGACGCGAAACACCGTCTTCTTCGAGAAGTCGCCGCTCCACTACGGCTTGCGTTGCAATACCAGCATGATCAGTACCGGGCATCCAAAGTGTCACATATCCTTGCATTCTCTTGGTGCGGACAAGAATGTCTTGAAGGGTGTTATTGAGTGCATGTCCGAGATGGAGCGCACCGGTTACGTTCGGTGGCGGAATAACGATTGAAAATACTTCACCTGCTTTTTCTGGGTCAGCATGCCAGTACCGACCGGTATCCCAAAGAGCGTGGCAACGACTCTGCGCTTCAGCATGGTCATAATGTTTCGGTAATTCGTGCATCATATTTCAATACCTGCCGGAGCTGGGCTTTTTATGGAGCTGGGCTTTTTATATTGGGGCAAAGTTCCAGCGATTCCATTGTTTTAGGTAGTCGCAAAGGATGATTAAACAGATACGGCGTCACTCCGGCTAGAGTCACGCCGTATCAAGCGGTGTTGAGTAAAACTTGTAGTAGAAGCAATACCGGAAAGCAGTTTTAGTATTCACTCGCAGACGGTGTGGCTTCTGGTCCTGTCCCATCAATAGCAGTGCCACCAGCAGTTTGATGCGACTCTTCAGAACCGTCGAGATGAATGACCTTGTATCCACCGATTAAACGGTAATAGATAAGGAGCCCAAGAAACCCAACAGCCATTGCTGCCGGAATGTAACTTGTCAGCGTGAGGGCTTTGCGGCCGCCAAATAAATATGAGTCTTGGACCGCCTTGAAATCTGTGCCAGCGTTTTGGATAAGTGCCTGCTTTTGATTCTTTGGTATCAATTCTGCAACAGAGATCGCATCTGTTGTTGTCGGCTTCCCAGCTTCCAATTCTGTCCCGTTTGCAGCATTCAGTTTCGCAGCGTTGAGTGCACGGTATTCATATCCCCACGATTCTGTCATATCTCCCGAGGCGTATCGACTGAAGGTGTCCGGTGCAGTTTGCTCAAGGTTGCGGCTCATCTCGTATCCTTGCTGTGTCCCGATCCTCGGACCCGCAATTTGTCCTACGCAGAGCATTCCAGCTGCTCCAAGAGCACCCATGGCAACTGAACCACACTGGGGATACCGTTCTCCTGCGACACCAAGCATGGTGGGCCATAGGAACGCTTTACCAAAGGAATAGAACGTTGCTGCAGCAAAAATCATAAACACCGTTTGATTTGGATACCCAAGCCACAGCAAACCAAGGCATGCGATAACACTGCTACCGAACAGTAAACCGATCGGATTCACCTTGTGAACAATCGGTCCTGCAAAAAATCTGAGAATGAACATAAGGAACGAGGTATATACAAGAATCAAGATGGAGTTCGGTAGCAGATTCTCCATGAGTTTTGTCATCCATGAATCAACGCCTAATTCCATGTATCCGACAAGCGCGTGGAGTACGATCAGAACAAGAAATGGAATTGATACAAAGCATGAAAAGACTGTTGCAAAGTTGCCTGATGACTCGCCAACGGTCTCAGGGAATTTCTCAGGCAATACCATAACTGCATACACGAGGACCACGACCGCAAAGCTTGAGAGTGCCCACTGCCATGGGATTTGCGTGAACCAAGCGTTCTCCCCAATAAATCCTGCAGCAAATAGGCCGCCGATAATCATTCCAGCCGGCCAGCCGGCATGCAGGATGTTGAGGTAGTGCGTCTTATTGTCTGGGTATAACTGTGCGATCAGTGGATTAATAACCGCCTCATAAAGGCCTTGGCATATAGAAAATATAAATGCACTCCAAAAGAGTACACCGAAGACCCGTTCGGTTGCAGTCTCAGGATTCGCCGCCCGCCAAGTGTCGAAGAGAGGATTTGCGAGGAAGAGCATGCCAGCGCTTATCAGATGCAAGACACAGGCAATCATGAGCAGTTTTTTGTAACCAAATTTTTCAACGAGAATACCACCGAAAAATATCATGAGACCAAAGCCAAGAAATCCAGCACCTAGGATTCCACCGAACTCTGCTCCACCGATATTAAATTCACGTTCCCAATCCCCACCTGCTGCGGTTCGTGTCGCAAACCCAACACCGGAAGCTACAAGCGTTAAAAAACTTGCCAGCATTAATTTTCCACGGGAAAAATTCATCGGTAATCTCCAAGGATCCAAAAAGTAGGCTCTTTGCGGTGACAGCAGCTATCGATTTGCTATCCAGATAAAACTGTTTCCCCGACTACAAGAGAATATGGTTGCAAGCGTCAATTTCTCAAGGGGAATGCATAAGCCGCTGAATACAGGGTGGCTCTGTGTCGAAGGTGGGCCACATGCTTTTGAAAATCGTTCTGTTTACTTGACGGTTTTTGACAAGTTAGCAGCAAGGCGAACAGCCTGAAAAAGACTTCCAGGATCTGCTTTTCCCGTCCAGGCGATATCAAACGCCGTGCCATGATCGACGCTTGTTCGGATAGCCGATAAACCGAGTGTCACATTGACTGCACGATCAAACGCTATCATTTTAATCGGTATGTGTCCTTGGTCGTGATACATACAAATAACGGCATCAAACTTCTTTCGTGACTGTGGAGTGAATGCTGTATCTGCAGGCACTGGCCCGGTTACGTCAAAGCCCCGTTTCCGTGCTTTTTCAATTGCTGGAAGTATCAGCAGCTCTTCCTCACGGTTGCCGAAACGACCATTTTCACCAGCATGCGGGTTGAGCCCGCATACGAGTAATTTGGGAACAGTGCCTCGGATCACGTTCAAGGCGTCGTTGGTGAGTTCAATCACATCAGCGATTCGTTCACCGGTGAGGTGCTGGCAAACCTCTGCATAGCCAATGTGAGTGGTCACAAAACTACACGCGATGTCTGAGGCATATTGCATCATGCATGTTTTGGAGTCAGCAAATTGTTCAGCGAATAATTCTGTATGTCCCGGGTATGGGTAACCCGCACTATAGATAGCCTCTTTATTGATGGGGCAAGTGATAATGCCATCAACCGCAGCACGTTTGGTTTCGGAAATGGCTCGAAGGCAATATTGTACCGCGGCTTCTCCGCAACTGGCCTGCACGCGCCCAGGAACAATGCCACGGAGGTCTGCTGTCGGGCAATGAACAATTGCTGGTCCTGCGGCTGACGTTGCAGCAGACACAACGGGAGTACTCATCGGTATGTCGATTAAACCAGCAACTTTTTCTAAAATGGTCGCATCACCGAAAACAAGCGGCGTGTAGCCGTCATGTGATTGATGAAGGAGTCGAAGACATAGCTCTGGGCCAACACCAGCAGGATCACCCATGGTTATAGCGAGCCGGGGATGCCTTCTCGGCCCTGCGGTCATGACTTCACCGAAGGGTGGGGCAGTGCTCCAGAGCAACGAACTTCGCTATCCGCCGTTAGAAAAAAATGAAAGGAATCTGCGAGGGCAAGCCAGCTGGCTTCAATCACATTCTCACTTACGCCCACCGTCCCCCAGACGCGATCTCCATCAGTACTCTGGATCGAAACGCGAACGCGTGCAGCGGTACCTTCCTGTGCATTGATAACTCGTACCTTGTAATCAAGCAGATGCATCGTGTGGAGGTGTGGGAAAATCGAAGCTAGAGCCTTCCGAAGTGCTGCGTCGAGTGCATTTACAGGCCCATCGCCCTCGGCCACCTCATGGCGGACAGTGTTTCCAACAGCAACTTTTACGGTTGCTTCAGTCCGTACGGTGCCCTCAATAGTATCTGAACTTTCCACATCAACGTTATAGTTCACCTTTTCAAACTGAGGGTGGTATGTACCAGCACACCGGTCCACCAACAGGTCGAAGGACGCATCAGCTGCTTCAAATTGCCACCCTTCGTTTTCCAAGCGGCATACTTCTTGCAGAACTTTATCAAGCAACAACCGATCATTTTTGACATCGGGTCGGCTCACCATGGCGGCGATGTTGGATCGTCCGGACAGTTCGCTGACGAGTACCCGTCGTGAATTCCCAACGAGTTCAGGACTAATGTGTTCGTATGACTTTGTTGACTTTGCGATCGCGTGGACGTGCATACCGCCTTTGTGTGCGAAGGCACTCGCTCCAACGAAGGGCTGGCCAGGACGGTAGGACATATTTGCTGTTTCGTAGACAAACCGTGATAGTTCTGTGAGGTGTTTGACCCCACTTTCTGTGCCATGACCATTAGTCAGAACACTGAAATCTGGTAACTTTAGCGCTAAATTGGCGACGACAGAAATAATGTCGGCGTTGCCGCATCGTTCCCCGATCCCGTTGATTGTTCCCTGAATTTGTATACACCCTGCGTTTATAGCGCTCAGTGTGTTTGCAACAGCAACGTCACAGTCGTTGTGGCAGTGAATCCCCAATGGTACGTCTATCGATTTCCTGACTTCAGTAACAATGGAAGCAATTTCTGTTGGAAGAGTGCCGCCATTCGTGTCGCATAGAATGAGGCGAGTGGCACCACCTCTGATTGCTGCCTTGAGTGTCTGGGTCGAATAGTCAGCATCCAGTTTCCAGCCGTCAAAGAAGTGCTCTGCATCATAGAAAACATCTCGGGATTCAGAGGTGAGGTAATTGACCGTATCACCAATCATCTCAAGGTTTTCATCAAGGCTCACACCCAGAACGGTTTCAACATGAAACGCAGAGGTCTTACCAACGATAGTTATGATCGGAGTGTTCGACTCAAGCAGCGATTTCATTCCAGGGTCTTGATTTGCCTCAACGCCTCGGCGGCGGGTCATGCCAAAAGCACAAAGTTTGGCGTGCTGAAACTTGATGTCTGAGGCGCGCTTGAAAAACTGTGCATCTTTGGGATTTGAGAGCGGGTAGCCGCCTTCGATATAGTCAACACCCGCTTGATCAAGGCGAACAGCAACGGCAAGCTTATCTTCAAGAGAGAAGTTTACACCTTCTCCTTGTGACCCATCTCGTAGCGTTGTGTCGTAAATCTCAATTGTTCGCATTGTTGGCAAATCCTGTCAGCCTGTCTCTTATCACAAGAATACCCTCGGTTGGCTACCAGTCGATAGCCTGCCGGCTCTGGTTATCCAGTTTTACAGAGATGTTTTCGATTACAACTATTTCACAGTTGGTCATAGATTAGAAATATTTGATCGCTATTACGCCACCAAAGATCAGAATCGCTCCTATGGTTCGACCTACCGTGAGCGGATGCTGTTGGATATTCATAAGCCCGAAGTGATCAATTGCGAGGGAGCAGGTTAGTTGGCCGGCGATAACAGCAGCAAGAAAGGTTGCTGTGCCCAATCGAGGTACGAGAAGAGTGCCAGAGAGCACGAAGGCAGCACCGAGCGGGCCACCGATCCAGTTCCACCACGGCACCGTACGAATGAGACCAGGTGTCGGAAACGGTGGCCGTGTGCTGAGTATGAACAGCACGGCGCAGACCATCGTTCCAGTGATCGAGAAGAAGGCTGCGTACCAGGCACTGCCAAGTGTTTCCCGAAGAGAGCCGTTGGCGGCTGCCTGAATAGCAATCAACATGCCAGCTGTAGCGGCAATACCAATAAAGTACCATTGCATGGAATGAAGCCTTTTTGCTTAGAAGATATCTGGTTTTAGGACTGGCTCCATAAAGTTACTATGACTGAAAGATTGTGAATCAGAAGATGTGTAGTCATCATTCCGCATCTTCTTCTTCCTCTTCGTCCTCCTCTTCGTCCTCATACACATATTCGTATTCTTCTTCGTCCTCGAGTTCTTCTTCTTCTTCTTCTTCTTCTTCTTCTTCTTCTTGCAGTGCATCCACTTTGCCCTCCTCGGTGGAGTCATTCTCGTGCTCCTCCTCGGCGGTTTCTTCGTCTTCTTCCTCATCA
>CAJXFK010000032.1 GCA_913052575.1 uncultured Planctomycetaceae bacterium | reverse complement strand
AAAAGGACATAAGTTGGTGTAATCTAAAGACTTCGTAAGAAAACCTCAAAAGACGCGAAGTCTGTTCAGAGGATGGGGGGTAAAAGCATGAAAATAACACGTAAGTTGTCCGTCAGCCTCGTTCTGGCCGTCAGCTTTACTGTCATCAATAGTGTGCAGGTTACTGCCGTGGCAACTGAGTTTTCAATGAAGCAGGAGCCGACTGGCGATATTGCCATTTACATCGATGACCAACTGTTCACTCGATACGTCACCTCCGACACAGTTACTAACAAGTGTTACTTCTGGCCAATCATTGGTCCGGGAGGCATCAAGATGACACGTGCCTATCCTATGCAGGACGTCGAGGGTGAGAAACAAGATCATCCGCATCATCGGTCAGTCTGTTTTGGGCTTCACAGTGCCAATGGGTTCAATACATGGCACGAAGTCTTAACATTCACAAAAAACGGCAAGGTTGATCCCCACAAGGCAGCACATCTGGGGCAACAGGTTCACACCAAGGTCAGCAAAGCCGAGGCATCAGGAAACTCGGCAACGCTTGTTGTTGAGAGTGAAAACGTCGCACCGAAAGGTGAAGCCTATATGCGGCAGACACGCACGATGGATTTTCACGTTGCTGATAACGGGTCGCGGGTTATGGATATTGAGATTGTGCTGCAAGGCATTCAAGACAAGATCACAATTCATGACATGAAAGATTCAGGCCTCACCGTTCGTGTCGCTCATAGTATGTGTGTCGACGCAGGCCAAGGTGGTTGTATTATCAACAGCAATGGAGATACCGACGGCGATGCATGGGGCAAGCGAGTGTCCTGGGTCGATTTCAACGGGCCCGTCGAAGGTAAAACAATGGGCGTGGCGATGTTGAATCATACCGATAGCTTTCGCTATCCAACTCCGTGGCACGTGCGCAGCTACGGATTGTTTACCGCGAACCCGTTTGCGTTAAAAGAAGTTGCGGGTGAGAAGGATTCTGGGGACGTGGATCTTGGCAAGGGTCAGTCAATCACGCTTCGGCATCGAATCATCTTTCATGAGGGTGACGAAAAGACAGCAAAGATTGCCGAGGCGTGGCAGGCGTATGCGCACTAAGAGTACAGTGGACTGATTACGATTCCTTATTATCACAGGGTATTGCAGACATGGCACGAACAACACGACGACAGTTTTTCCAGACAAGCGCACTTGTAAGTGGAGCATTTTATATTGGAGGGACAAAAGCCTCTGGTGATGTGATCGGTGCCAATGAACGTGTCCGCATTGCGGTCATTGGCCTCAACGGCCGGGGCAAGGCACATTTGGCAGGATTTGGAAAACTAAAGAATGTTGAAATTGCCTCAGTAGTTGACCCGGATGAAAACGTATTGAATCGATGTTTAAGTAAAGTGCAGAGCAAAGAAAATGGGAAGAACTGCCGAGGTCACAAAGACATTCGAACTGTTCTGGAAGATACAAATATCGATGCGATCTCGATTGCTACTCCTAACCATTGGCATTCGTTGATGACCATCTGGGGGGCTCAAGCCGGCAAGCATGTATATGTCGAAAAACCAATGAGCCACGACATCACTGAAGGCCGCGTGGCCGTTGAGGCGCAGAAGAAGTATGGCGTGGTTGTGCAACATGGCACCCAGCGTCGTAGCGATGCCGGAATTGCAGCGCTCCATGAAGCCCTTAAAAGCGGCAAGCTTCCTCGACTCAAAATTGCTTATGGTTACTGCTGCAAGCCACGCGACGGCATTGGATTCAAGACACCCGGTGATCCGCCATCGAATATTGACTGGAATCTTTGGAAGGGCCCAGCTGTGATTGACCAATATCATGACAATTTGGTTCATTATAACTGGCACTGGTTTTGGGGAAGCGGGAACGGTGACTTGAACAATCAGGGAACGCACCAGTTGGATGTTGCCGCCTGGGCAATCGACGACGACCAGATCCATCCGACTCGTGCGATGGCTATCGGTGGGCGATTCAATTGGGATGATCAAGGCCAAACGCCAAACACGATGTTTGCGGTTGCAGAGTATCCGAATGGCCAGTCGGTGATGTTCAATGTTCGCAACGTCAACCACAAGGGGTACGAACGTCAGGTGTACAACGAGTATTACCTGGAAGACGGCAGCAAGATTACTGGCGAAGGCACGTACACCATTCACCGGCCCGGCAAGGCACCTGAAAAGTTGAATTTAGATAAAGGTAAAGTTACGTCTGGTGGAAACTGGGGTGCATTCATCGCGGCTGTTCGTGCTGGTGATCCGAACATGGCGAATGGGACAGCGATGGAAGCACATCGTGGTTGTGTGGTCGGTCACTTGATGAACAACTCATACCGCCTTGGCTCGCAGTTGCCGTTCAACGCAAAAGCTGGCAGATTCGGTGATAACAAGGATGCTTCAAAACACTTTCTTGAGCTGCATGAGGTTACCTCTGGTGGTGCTGGTGTGCCTGAGGACAAAGCCAGTTACACCGTTGGGCCGTGGCTTACCTTTGACCCTCAAACTGAACGATTCACTGGTGAGAAGGCTGACGCTGCCAACGCCTTGCTGAAGGATCCGAACAACAAAGGGTTTGAGATTCCTGACGCAAAGAACGTTTGACTGAGGTAGCTTTAGTGAATTCAATCAATGCATGAATGGAGCTGCAGGTTCACAAATGGTTGAGGTAGGAGAATTGGCAGCCCGTCAACTCAAGGACTATGACTCCCATCAACCGGGCATGCTTTTTGCAGAAGGATGCGTGCTGGATGTATCGCAGGGGTACGAACTGCAAAACGCTGTTGCAAAGTTGCGGTTCCAGCGCGGTGAGCGATTGATCGGATATAAAGTCGGCTGTACCTCGTCAGCAATTCAGGAGCAGCTTAAGATTACTCATCGTGTGCGAGGGTTTCTTTTTGATACGGAGCACTATGAGTCGGGGGTGGCCTTATCACGACAGAGTTTTGACAATCTGGCAATTGAGGGTGAGCTTGCAATAGAGCTCTCTCGTGAGCCGAGGGAAGAAGATTTTACGGTTCATTCGTTGCCATCCTGCATCTCTCGAGTATTTCCGGTCATCGAGTTACATAACCATGTGATGCGGGGACAGCAGGCATCAGCAGGTGAATTGATTGCGAATAATGCTATTCACGCTGGGTTTGTTTCTGGAGGAGGCGGCCTTTCATCAAATTGTTTTTCAGAAAGGATGTTTGATGAAGCTCAGCTTGTGATCTTTCGAGACAATCAACTACTTGATCAATGCGAGGGCCGGCTGTTGCTGGAGACGATTCGCTCATCACTGAAATGGTTGTGGGAGGAATTGTTCCGGCGTGGTGACCGGCTTCATGCAGGGCAGATTGTTCTTACGGGGTCTGTTCCCAACCTATTTCCAGTTGTGGATGAGTGTTCTATCCGGGTTGAGTCCTTACCATTCGGTGAGGTTACGGCCGAAGTGAAAGGGCGCACTCACCAGAAACGCTGACTACAACGTACTGGGTATGCTGCCCTCTGTCTCTGTAAGGAACGTGACATCGCGTGACACAAACCGAAAGCTTGCAGGGAGTTTTTTTCCATCAAGCCGAATGACAACAGTATGTTTTCCAGCGGTGAGTTCCGTTGTAAAGTTCGTGTCCCCTTCAACGGGCCTCGCATCAATCCAGAGGTCCGCTGTGTCCGCACCGTTTGCACTTAACGTGACAGCACCATCTGTCGCTACTTCTACATTTGTCTTCAGGTACACATCGGCAGGACCTTTCTTCCCAGCTACTTTTACTTTCTTGGCGAGCTGAACGCCAGAAATCGTACCATTCACTCTTGAGAGGAGTGGCACCCACTGATCGGCTTTTTGGCCAGACATAAGTTCCGCCACACTGTCTTCGTCGATACGATGCGTGCCTGTGAAGACGTCATAGACTCGAGCGACACCACCTTTACTGGCATCGTAGTTTCCAGGCCTGCCGAGTTGTGTCAGGAACTTAATCAAATCGACCTGCTCTTGTTGACTTAATCGATCGACAAGGCCTTCTGGCATCATCGACACTGGCAGTTTTTCAACGACATCAATGTCATATTGTGAAATCACTGTGGGATGGAGGAGGTCTACTAATTCACGGAGAACGATCCGCGTATCATCTTGTGATGCCACAATTCCTGTTTTAACTTTTCCATCTGTGGTGACAATTGAAACAGTCTCATAGCCTTTCCGAATGGCTTTCGATGGATTCAGGATAGATTCAATGAGATACGTGTCTTGGGCTGAGGAATTAATGTCAGTGAGTTTTGGTCCTAGGGGTGAGGGCACTTGTCCATCAGAGTGACACTTGATACAGCCCGCACTTGATGTGTGAAATAGAAGGGCACCACGCATTGGGTCACCCCGCCTTCTTACCTGGGCAGCAAGGGTTTCATTCGTCTGGTCCAGAAGACGCGTCGTGAGGTTTTGGGATGAGGCGTTTTGGGCCCCAGGAACACCACCAAGCATCACGATGCAGACGAAAAGAATAAGTCTTTGGGTAGAAGTTTGTATCATGGCACTATGATTTACCTTGGAGCGGTGCATTTCCAAGATATGGTTTGAAGGACACATATCGTTTCGAGGGGTGCTCATATTCGATATACATGGTTTTTGGGTGAATCTGCTTTTGATGAGTCTCCAAGACTACTATTTTACAAACTGCTTTGCCTTATGACAGGCGGCCAAATAACTTTGCGTGGCATCACGATGAAAGATACTGGTGACATGGTTATTTCTTGAAGAAATCAGGAATCCAGTATTTCTTCGTTATGACAGACATGTGCGACGCCTGGAAATCAAGAGAACGTTGTATGTGTATAAAATTTTGGAGGCTAGGAGGAACAAAATACCGATAGAGTTCGTATACAAAGGTTCGGTGCCATAGTCTGTATGTGTTTTGGAAAGTTATCAAAAATGCCAGTTATCAATCTCAAAACTGAAATACCTGGGCCTCGTTCACGGGAGCTTTCGGAAGTAAGGCACGAACATGTTTCCCCAGGGCCGTTTCATACAACTCCCATGATAGCTGCTCATGCTGAGGGATCTGTGGTTACCGATGTTGATGGCAACACATTCTTAGATTTTTCTAGTGGTATTGGTGTGACAAACCTTGGTCATCGTGACCCAACCGTCATGCGAGCGGTTGCAGAACAGGCTGAAAAATTTGTTCATACAAGTATTAATGTCGTTGCTTACGAAGGATATATTCGATTAGCAGAACGGTTGAATGCACTCTTGCCAGAGGCTTCCCCCTGCAAAACATTTCTTGCGAATTCCGGAGCGGAAGCAGTTGAAAATGCCATAAAATTCGCACGTGTGAAAACAGGTCGGCAGGCAGTTATTGCTTTTGAGCACGGCTATCATGGCCGCACATACATGGCAATGGCACTCACGGCCAAAGCGCATCCTTATAAGAGTGGTTTTGCGCCGTTTCCAGCAGAGGTTTATCGTGCACCCTATCCCGATTTTTATCGATGGCCCGGTGTGCAGGGAGACCCTGGAGGATGTCCTCATGTGACCGAGTGTCCACTTGAGCGTTGTTTTTGTCGAGAAATATTTAATTCATTTGCTGAGATAGCACGTGGCCAAATTGGTGAAGAAAATGTTGCAGCAGTTATTATCGAGCCTGTTGCCGGCGAAGGTGGCTTTGTGCCAGCACCAGCACCGTTTTTGAAAATGCTTCGCCAATGGTGTGATGAGCACGGTGTTGTGCTGATTTTTGATGAAGTGCAAACTGGTTTTGGGCGTACCGGTAGTCTTCTTGCTTGCCATCAATTAGATGTCACTCCTGATCTTGTTGTGATGGCAAAAGGTTTAGCCAATGGCTTACCTCTTTCAGCAGTGACGGGTCGAGCTGAAATTATCGATGCGGTTGGTCTTGGCGGAGTTGGTGGCACGTACTGTGGGAATGCATTGGCATGTGCGGCTGCACTTGCAGTGCTCGATCGATTTGAAGACCCAGCTGTTCTTTCGCATGCTCGGACTATTGGAGAGATTCTTCGTCATAGGCTTGAAAGTTTCACTGAGCGTTTTCAGTGTATTGGTCAAGCCCGAGGTCTCGGCCCAATGCGGGCTATTGAGCTTGTGTCTGACCCCGTTACAAAACAACCTGATAAGGCTGCAGCCCAGGCCGTGGTTCGGTATGCATACGAACACGGTGTTATTCTTATGGCCTGCGGTACACATGGAAACGTCCTTCGTTTTCTCGTGCCGTTGACAATACAAGAGGAAGAACTTGAAGAAGGGCTTGTTGTGATTGAGAATGCACTAGCAAGTCTGCGGTAACATGTCACAAAACATTCATGAAAGAATGCAAGCCTCGTGACGCGGGGCTATGTCAGAAGATTCTGGACAAAACGTTATCCAATGAATTGGGGTGTCCGCTAATACTCAATGCTCTTGTCTGGTCAAGTAAAAAAGGGCATGTAGAAAAGTTGTTCTAGGCCGTCATGGCAGGTTCAGGAAACTGGTAGTCTAGATATCCTCTGTCTGGAATTCAGTTTGCGCCCGGAAGGGCGTTTTGTTGGGAGGGCATGTTGTTGAATTCAATGAGGGCATTCTTTGTCCTTCTTTTGTTGGTATGTGATGCTGCCGCTGCTGCAGAAGCGACACGAAGTGCGAAGCCAAATGTTTTGTTCATAGCTGTTGATGACCTCGCGTGTACGCTTGGATGCTATGGTGATCAGGTAGCGAAGACACCAAATATAGACCGGCTCGCGGCGAGTGGCGTATGTTTTCATCGGGCATATAATCAGTTGCCGCTTTGCAATCCAACGCGGGCTTCTCTTCTGACTGGCCTACGCCCAGATCAGATCAAGGTATATGACCTAGATAGACATTTTCGGGAAGAACTGCCAGATGTTGTAACTCTTCCGCAGGCATTTCAGCGTGCGGGATATTACGTGGCTCGGGTCGGCAAGATATATCACTACAATGTGCCTGCTTCAATAGGAACCAGCGGCCTTGATGATCCACCGTCGTGGATGCGTGTTGTGAATCCCAAAGGACGAGACACCGCTGAAGAGCACCTTGTTTTGAATCCAGAGCCGAACAAAAAAATTTCTGCTGCCCTTAGTTGGCTTGCAGCAGAAGGAAGTGATGAAGAACAGACAGACGGCATGATCGCCACAGAAGCGATTCAACTAATGGCATCAAATGCAGAAGCCCCTTTTTTTCTTGCGGTTGGATTTTTTCGTCCACACACACCATACATAGCCCCAAAGAAATATTTTGACCTTTATTCAAAGGAGAATTTGCAGCTGCCATATGCTCCTCGGGACGATCGTGAAGACATACCGATTGCAGCTTTTCCTCACAATTGTCCGAACCCAGATTATGGACTCAAAAAAGATGTTTTGATACAGGCCACCCAAGCTTATTACGCCTGTATTTCTTTTGTTGATGCACAGGTTGGGCGTCTACTTGATGCACTCGACCGATTCGAGCTGGCTGAGAATACAGTCGTCGTTCTGTGGAGTGACCATGGGTACCACCTTGGAGATCATCTTGGGATTTGGCAGAAGCGTACTCTTTTTGAGCAGGCAGCACGGGCGCCGTTGATTATTCAGGCTCCTGGCAAAGCTGGAAATGGTCAGGTTTGTCGACGAGTGGTTGAGTTCATTGACGTATATCCAACGCTCACCTCTCTTGCAAATATACGCTCGCCGAGTGGCCTGCCCGGTCGGGACCTGACTCCGCTTCTAGTTGATCCACTTACGCAATGGGACGGTTACGCAGTGACGCAAGTCCTGCGTCCTGCCGATGGGCGTCTGCCACAACCGGTTATGGGCTGTAGTATTCGTGATCATCGTTGGCGATATACGGAGTGGGCAGAGGGAGAAGCCGGTGTTGAGCTCTACGATCATCATGCAGATCCAATGGAATTCCAGAATCTTGCAGTTGGCTCAGACTCAGGAAATTCTGATATATCGGATGTAATAGAACGGCTCCGCACACAATTATATAAACGTGCGTCGGGGAAAGTCCCTTCAACTCCATTCCAGTCGAAAAGACTGTGATGGAAGTCTCAATAAGACAAAAATAGGTTACTTATTATTGGGTCTCTAAAAAGACATCATAAATTAATGGAAAGCGTTCAGTCGAAAAGGAGTGGCCATGAGATTTCTAATTATATTTCTATTGTTGCTTGCAAGCCGTGAAAGATTAAGGGCGGCAGAGCCACCAAATATTCTATTGATCGTCACTGATGAGCATAATTTTCGAACACTTGGTTGCTACCGCGATCATTTGCTCAAAGAGCAAGCAGAAATGTGGGGGCCAGGGGTGATTGTCGAAACACCACATATCGATCGTCTTGCAAAAGAGGGCGTGCTTTGCACTCGAGCATATGCGACTGCGCCGGTCTGTTCTCCGTGTCGGGCGGCAATGATTACCGGCCTCTACCCACAAAATACAGGCGTGCCAACGAATAACTACAAGCTTCGGACAGATATTCCAACCCTCGCTTCAGTGCTCAATCAATCCGGATATCGCACAGGATTTATTGGGAAATGGCACCTCGGTGGTGAAGGAAAGCCGGAATGGTCTCCTGAGATTGATGGAGGTTTCATTCAAAAAAAATATATGTTTAACAGAGGACATTGGAAAAAGTTTGAACTGACCGAGACAGGTGCAGAGGTGGCTTCCCAAGATAAAAAAAGTGAGCCTTCCTACAATCTAGATAATGCAGATGAGAAAAGTTTTTCGACAGACTTTCTTACAGATCGCTGTATTGATTTTGTTGGACGAAAAGAGTCTGAGCCATTTCTAGCAGTGGTAAGCTATCCAGACCCCCATGGTCCAAATACGGTGCGTGCCCCATACAACACGATGTTTGATCATCTTCGTTTTCTGCCACCTCGAACGTATGGTCTTGAGGATGTGATTGGGCCGAAGTGGTTGGGTGATGAAAAAGGTCACACAACGTTTAAAGCTGATCAGATGAGGCAATATTTCGGCATGGTGAAATGCCTTGATGACAACATTGGACGTTTACTTCATGCTTTGGAAGCAAATGGCAAGCTTGATTCAACAATTGTTATGATGACATCGGATCACGGAGATCTTTGTTATGAGCACGATCGGCTCAATAAAGGGAATCCGTATGAAGGGTCAGCGAGAGTGCCCATGCTCATACGACTCCCAAAAAAAATTCCTGCGGGTTCAGTCTATAGCCAGCCCTTTGGTACCGTAGATATTACGCCAACACTTCTTCATTTGGCTGGTCATGAATATTCAGCGGACACGTTTCAAGGAAGAGACTTGTCAGTCGCACTTCGCGATAAAGCTCCCGTGGCGACTTCTAAGTATACATTTCTCCGTAATGCTGGAACAAAGGCGAGTTGGATCTGTGTAGTCGATCCACGCTATAAACTCATACTTTCGGCAAATGACAGGCCATGGCTTTTCGATAACCAGCAGGATCCTGACGAACTACACAATTTCTTTGGTCGCCCGGGAACCGAAACAGTGACACGTATGCTTGCCGAATCTCTTAAGGGCTATTCGGTTGCAAGCGATGATGCATTTGCGAAACAGCCAACGATTGCAAAGTCACTAAATCTTTGTCTGCAGGTGGGCCTGTAGAGGTAATTGCAAGACATCCATAAATGCTTGAGTGTGTTCAGAATAGCTTGACGTAGTTTGTAAAAACTATAAACCGCGTGTCATTTCTTAAACGTGGAGAAGTTCGATGTATCGATGTGCTTTATTGCTGGCCAGTGTCTCTTCCGTAGTGTTTTTGAGTGATCGTTCAAGTTGCTGTGCTGATCAGCCAAATGTTGTGATGATCAGTATTGATGATCTGAATGACTGGACGGGGTTCTTGGGCGGGCATCCAGATGCGTCAACTCCAAACATGGATTCACTTGCATCGCGAGCAAGAAATTTTACGAATGCGCACTGTGCGGTACCCGTGTGTTCTCCATCACGCATTAGTGTAATGTCGGGAACAGCCCCAACGACGCACGGTAGTTACGAGCTTGGTCCGAGGTACGAGGAGTTGCCAGCTCTCCGTGACGTGCCGACAATACAACGGTATTTTAAAGATCATGGATATTACACGCTGGCTGGCGGCAAAGTACTTCATCATGGATTTACTGGCAGGCTCTCCGAAGCAATTAATCAATCGCTTGGGAGAAAAAAAAGCCCACGTCCCCGAAAGATAATGAATCGACCCTCAAACTGGAGTGGAGCTTGGGATTGGGGTGAATATCCTGATGAGAATGCACAAATGGCTGATCACCAGCTAGCTCTTGATTCAGTAAAATTTCTTCAGGGTGATTTGAAGAAGCCATTCTTCCTGTCAGTTGGTTTTTTCAGGCCTCATGTGCCTCTCTTTGTACCACCGTGCTGGTTTCAAAAGTATGATATTGAGTCGATTCATCTACCGAATATTCCTCGTTGGGATCTTGATGATGTACCAGAAAACTTTTTGAATATAAATAGTTACGCACTTGCTCCGACCCATGCTGAAGTACTGCAGGATGGTAAACAGAGAGAACTAACGCAGGCCTATCTTGCGTCGATCAGCTTCGTTGATGCGTGTGTCGGTCTTGTAGTTGATGCGTTGCAGGCAAGCCAATATGCAAAGAATACGTATGTTGTTTTATGGAGTGACCATGGCTTTCACCTTGGTGAAAAAAACCATTGGGCAAAGCGCACACTTTGGGAAGAGTCGACTCGTGTGCCATTACTTATCAGTGGACCTGAAATTTTTCGTGATGTGCCATGTAAGCAGTCAGTAAGTCTGGTTGATATCTATCCAACGCTTGTCGATTTATGTGGTCTTCCGAAAAATAAAAATCTTGAGGGACTCTCCCTCGTCCCCCAACTCGAGGACCCAAGAACCCTGAGAGAGAAACCGGCGATCACATCCTCGTATTTTGGAAACCATGCTATTCGAAGTCGAGATTGGCGACTTATTGTCTATGAGAATGGCGAGGAAGAGTTGTATGATCATCGGAATGATCCAGAGGAATTCCAGAATCTTGCTGATAATCCTCAGTACGAAACGATGAAAAATAGATTGCGCAGATGGTTACCAGAGCAGGTGGCAACAGAATTTAAAAAAAAATCTGAAAGGAATAGACTACTGGATAAGAAATAGATTACTGGACAAATAGCATCTCTGTTTGAGTGGCCTAATGTGTCTGAGACACGCGGCGCATCGGCTTGTGGTCATGGAGTGAGCTACGTTTGAAGTAGCACGACGTTTGAAGTAGCACGACGAGATACTATGCGTAGGGGAAAAGTTCGGGGTCAAGCTGTTTCAGGAGCTTTCTCAATTGAGGCAAAGCTTCACGAGTTGCAATAACACCTTGTTGTGCAATTGCCGAAGCATTCTGGAAGTCGGTCAATTGAAATGCCGAGACATCTGGTTCGATTGTAAAATCAGTGTCTTGAGTACCCATTTTTCGAATATTTCTATCTTGTGCGGCCCGGACTCGTCCTAATGTTTGGAACATGTTTGGTGTGTTCATCTGATCAGTAGGAGTTGTCGGATTATTTCCGGCAAACATGTGTCCGATTTTAGCAGCCACATCAACCGCAACAATGAATGTTGCTCCTTGATTTACTAACACGTCAGCTGGAACATTGTTGAGGATTCCACCGTCAACAAGCACTCTCCCATTTTGACAGATCGGCGGGGAAACTCCGGGAAGATTGATACTCTCAAGAATTGCGTTTGCGGCATCTCCACTAGCTCGGTGCACCTGTTCTGCTGCCACAAGGTCAGCAGTGACTGATGTAAAGGGAATAGAAAGTTGCTCCAGAGTCCAATCGAAAAGATGTGTGCGAAGCATCTCACCCCAGCCACCCCCACGAAATTTCCCAATCATATACCAGGCATCACCGTAGGGCAGAAACTTATACCGTTTACTTGGCTTCAAGTCTTGAGAAAACGTTTCGATAAGCCATGTGCTGTCGTATCCAGCGGCGTATGGAATGCCGGTAAGAGCCCCAGCACTGGTGCCAGAAAGAAAATCTATGGGTATGCCTTCTTCGTCCAGTACGCTGAGAACTCCAAGATGGGCCATGCCTCGGGCCGCCCCTCCTCCAAGTGCAAACCCAATGGAAGAACCACGGAGATTACGAATAATACGTTCAATTCCGCTTTTGCGAGTGGTATGACACGATTGGCCAAATCCATCCCAGTGAATTTTAAAGTCACCACGGCAGACTGAGTGCATGTTTTCCAGAGGGTCAGCAACCTGCTGTGTTCCCCGAAGAATTCGTACAAGTGATATTTTTTTTCGAGCAGCTGGATGACATTTAGAAAGCTCAGAAAGAAGGCTTTCTGTTTCTCGAGAAGTATTTGAATCGAAGCAACATAAGATAGTATCTGAATCTTGAAGAACCTCATTGAGGTATTCGATGTTTTTATCGAGTCGAATATCAAGAATACAGCGTTCAATAGTTGCCCAGCTAGATGCCTCTGAACGAACTTCATTTGGATTGCGTAGATTGCCGTGCTGGTCAAGAAGGCTAATTGAGCGTTTCGCAGTGACTCGCGTATCTTCACGATCGGAAATAACAGCAACATCCTCACCGAGAGATTGTAAGCGACGAATCAGTGTCGTTGAGAGGTGACGATATTCTTCAGAGGCATGCAGAATGGCAACAAGGCGTGGACGATGCCCAATTCGTTTTGGTGTGAAGGCTTGATGAAGTCGCATCCCAAGAGCACCTAAAAGATTTCGATGCCATCGTGGTATCTGGTTGAGTAATTCAATGGCGTCTTGTCTCTTGATTGCTAACCCACTTAGGTTCTGGGTTGTGTCAACATTGACAGGACTTTGATCATCATGAAAAAGTCCGAGGAGACCGAATTGGTTGCTGCGACCAATGACCTGAACTATATGAGGAACATCATTCACTCCTGGTATCCAAAGGCGCGCTGCTCCACTAATGATGAGCAGAAGATCCAGGAATGGATTTTCTTGAGAGTGAAGAGGTGTATCAGCGTCAAATGTGATAACCGATGCACGTGAGGCAATTAGGTCGAGCTCTTCGTCTGTGAGTCCATTCGTTGAACGGTGAAGCCTGAGTAGAGTTAATATATTTGGCAGAGGAGGCATTCGTATCACCTGTACTAGAAAATGTCTCACAGCTAGAGAGATGCCTATTGAGACGTTATGTTTTGATATCGGCTCCTTACTCGCTAAAGTCCACTGAACGAGGGCAAATTATCAACGCCTATCTTTCGTGTGCTTCTTTCGAGTTTGCGTGGTAGGAGGAGTATTTTCTGAGGGAAAAAATGCGGCCAGACGCTGCTTCGTCGCCGTCATTACCGGATCATCTGCAAGATTTGTGTATTCGTACGGATCATTTAGGTGATCATACAGTTCCTCACTGCCGTCTGAGTAACGGATATAACGAAATTGTCCGTCACGAAGAGCATGATTGCGGTAACCATGGGTCGTGAGTGCTACACCATCCCAATCACAGTGTGGGTCCTTCAGGAGAGTCGCTATGCTGGCACCTCTGGCGTGGTTCGGCGTTGGCACATTAACAAGTTCACAGAGCGTTGGATAAATACTCAAAAAATCAACGGGTTGCTCACAACGTTCTCCTCCCGTTGTGATACCAGGAGCAACCCAGATCAAAGGTGATCGCGTAGCCTCTTCCCAGAGAGCGAATTTCCGCCAATGCTGTTTTTCCCCAAGATGCCATCCGTGATCACCCCATAGCACAACAATGGTATTGTCTCGTTCGGGGCTCTTTTCGTACGCATCAAGAAGACGGCCAATATTCATGTCAGTGTATGCAATTGTTGCGAGGTATGACCGGACTGCGTCTTTCCATCGTCCCGATTGAAGAAACTTTGCGTGATCTTTCTCAGGACCAGCTACCCTGACGCCTGCTGCCGGTATATCATCAAGATCATCTTTTTTGTGTGGGGGCAATTGAATCGATTCAAGAGGATAGGGTTCATAGTATTTTCTTGGAACCGCCCAAGGTAAGTGGGGCTTAATTAAGCCACAGGCTAAAAAGAACGGTTTGGTTCTTTTTTCTTTGAGCTGCTTGATACAAAAGTCCACTGTGTGCCAATCAGGTAGGTCTTTATCCTGTAAATCAATTTCAAGCTGCTCGTGGTAGCCTTCATATTTTCTTGGAGCCCGCCCAGCACTTTGGCCGCGTCGTGTTGGTGGATACTGGTCCCACTCGGAGGCGTAAACAGTTTTAAGGCCACCTGAACTCGAGTGATAGGTTTTGCCCATCGCTGCTGTGTAGTACCCATGATTTTTGAGATGTGCATTGAGGTTAAGGCCTTCGGCGATATGGTTTTTCCAAGGGTCCGCATTAAGGTAGCAACCGGAAGAATGAGGTCGAATTCCTGACCATAGCGCCGCTCTTGACGGGCCGCATGCAGGAGCCGCGCAGTGAGCGTTCGTGAAGGAAACACCCATGGCAGCTAAGCGGTCGATATTTGGCGTCTTGCATTGTGGGTTTCTGCCCGTGTACCCAACCCAATGATTAAGGTCATCGACGGCGATAAAAAGTATGTTTGGCTGTTTCGCCAACACATTTTTCAAGCCTGTATATGGTAGTAATACGAAGAACAAAAGAGCGATTTTTAAGCGTAGGGAGTAGGGATTCATCGTATTTCCAAGAATGCTTTCAGGATGTTTTTTGAGATGAGAAAATGCTGCTTTTTGTCCAGAGCGATTTTAGGACGCCGATGATTTTAAGATTAAGGACTACAGAAAATATAAGTACAACAGCATAAGATACCTTCCAGTATCCAGAATTGGTCACATCTTCGAATGATGCAAGAAATCCAAAGATAGAAAAAAAGGAAATGCCGAGAAGAAAACATACAGTCAGAATTCTTAATAACGTTTTTACAGCCTCAACTCTGAGTGCTATGAGCCACAGTATAAAAAAAAGAATAGACAGACCGCATGTAGTGAGGATTAACGTGGCAGACATTGAAAAATTTTCTCTCAGTAACTTTTTTTGAGTAAAGCCTTGAGTAAAGGTAAATTCAATCTGAATTATTCATTTTCCTGATCCGAATCAGCCTGTTTCTTTAGTTGCTCGATCATCTTCTGGACATCGACTTGGGCTTGGCAAAAAGTTTCATCCGGATTGAGTGACTCGTCATCTTTCATGATCATGTCCCGCTTGGGTGTTCTCTACTTTGGGTGTTCTCTACATTGAGTAATTCAGAATTGCTTGTAGCGCATTCGTTCAAAACTTGGCAAGCATCAAACCTCGCAATCGAATGCCATGGCGGAAGCAAAAGAAGCCATCGCAGTAAAAAGTATAAACCATCGTCCACTGCAATTGCCCAAAAAATAGAATTGGCAGCAGTAGTGAATCACTGATGAATGAGCCTTAAAGTGTCGGCAGAGATGGCATCGGTGGTTTTGACGCATGCCGAGCGGCAAGGCCGTTCACAAGATGGACACAAATTGATTCAAGATATGGTCGTGCTTGCGGATCATCAAAATTGGCAGCAGTTTTTCCAGCGTCACCATGCTCGCGGATTGGTATCTGGATGGGGACCTCACCTAGGAACGGAATATCGAGTTCCTTAGCAGTACGTTTCGCACCCCCGGATCCAAAAATGTCATACCGTTTGTTGGTATCTGGACATGAGAAGAAACTCATGTTCTCTACCATTCCGAGCACTGGGATATTAACTTTTTGGAACATTGCAATAGCTTTTGTCGCATCAAGAAGTGCTACATCTTGGGGAGTACAAACGGCAATAGCGCCTGAAAGTGGAAGGACCTGAGAAAGCGTCAATGCAATGTCACCAGTCCCCGGAGGCATGTCGATGATGAGGTAGTCGAGAGGTCCCCAGTTCGTGTCACGAAGCATCTGCTGGATGGCGCCATGCAGCATAGGTCCGCGCCAGATAACTGCTTCACCTGGTGGAACGAGAAACCCCATCGACATTATTGGCATTGTTTCGACGCGCAAGCCAGCAGGTAATTCTTGGTGTGGTTTTCCAGGGTCAAGTTGAGGTGGAATAATCCGTCCTTCTTGAATTGCGGGACGACCCTCGAGCCCAACGAGGTGAGGAACGCTTGGTCCATAGACATCGGCATCAAGAATTCCGACTTTGCTTCCAGCACGGGCGAGACCGATTGCGAGTGATACCGCTATGGTGCTTTTTCCGACGCCTCCTTTACCTGATCCAACAGCAATAACAGTTTTTGCCTCGAGACCAATCTGACCAATTTTACTGGGAGGTCTGTCGTGAGGAGTTATTGTGATCTTAATATCAGGAACACTTGGGAAGGCAGTCCTAAGTCGCTCTTCAATCCGACCACGAAATTGCTTCCAAAGAATAGCCGAATGCGTGGTAAGCCCAACGTTCAACGTAATCTTATTTTCATGTGCAGCCACTTCACCAATCTGACCCAAATCAGCAAGCGGTCTTCCTGACTCAGGATCGGTCATGTCGGCAAGGCACTCTCGGATATTTTCTGGGGTTGGTGTTTTGTTCATCGAATTTCGTTTTCTATTTCTTCACGTATGAGCGTATTGGAGGCGGTTGACGTATTTGTTGTGAACAAGGCCATTGTCTCGGCAACAAGAGTTCCAGAAAGTGTATTACCCGCCTGGAGTGCGGAATTGAAAAGGCCCTGGGGACGAATGGAGATTGAAACAAGTACAATAAGACAGACTATCATAGCCAATCCGGATGAAAGCCCACCGTCAGCCTGCACTCCTTTATCGGTGGATTTGAAATACATGGCAGTAATCAGGCGAAGATAATATGCAGCCGCAATGGCGGCGTTGAGTACTAAGACAACGCTCAGTCCGATAAACCAGGCTTTTCGATCTCCAAAAACAGCGTTGCCACTGTCAACGCTGAGAGACGATGTGACAAGTGAAAGTTTCCCCCAAAAGCCAGCTAGCGGTGGGATGCCCATAAGACTCAAAAGGAAAGTTGCTAAGCAAAATGCTGCGACGGGATTTGTTGACGATAATCCATTGAGATCATCAACGGTTTTGATCTCCTCAAGCTGTGGTTGCTTGTCGCTTGATGTCGACCACTCAGGCCAGCGATGTCCTAGGTAGGTAAGTCCACCAAAAAAACCGATCGTAGCAACTATATATGTAGCCAAATAGAATAGTGTTGAACCAAGCCCGTTGAGGGATAAAGCCGTTTCTTCGATCGATTCTCCACCAAGCAGCACCCGTCTGTTACCTGCCGCTGCTGCTAACGCTGCAAGTCCAACGAGGAGATATCCCGCGTGAGCTATAGAAGAGCATGCAAAGAGTCGTCGTAGATTGTTTTGTAGCAAGGCCATGCAGTTCCCGACGGTCATGGTGATGGCAGCGATGATAGCAATAACTTGCCATGACTGGAGAAGTAACGTTTCGGCGACCGGTCCAGAATTTTGCAGACTGCCAAGTGGAGGTATGGCTAGCGCAATCAATCGAGAAAGCATGACGACACCCGCTATTTTCGGTAACGTTGAAAGTAATGCGGTATTGCTTGTACTTGTTCCTTCATACACATCTGGAGCGTAGAAGTGCATTGGGACGGCCGCCATCCGAAAAGCTGCCCCAGCGAATGCCATACCAAGTGTTACTGGTAAAAGTACTGCAGCCATACTGATTGTAATCGTGCCAACAGCAATAGAACCATCAGCTATTGGCGCAATTGTGCAGCCTAGTGACTGCAGTTGGTTACCAATGGCTGGCAACGATGTCGATCCACCGAGTCCATAGAGACAGACTACAGAGTATAAAAACAGTGCAGAGGCAACGAGTGACAGAAAAAAATATTTGAGACTGGCTTCTTGGCCAGCAGCATCTGTTCTTTTGAGTGCTAACAAGATGTAAGTCGGGATTGAAACAAGTTCAAGGCCGATAAAAAGAAGGACCAGGTCGTTTGCAAGTCCAACAAGAGAAAGGCCAACTAAAAGAATTAAAAAAGTTCCGGCTTCTTCACCTGTGACACGTCGTCTTTCTTCTGCGTCATTATCTTGAACTGCTGCCTTCCAGTAGTCTCCAGACTGGACAAGAGCGAGCATAAGGCCAGCCGTGTATGTCAAAAGACGTATATAGAAAGAGAATCCATCAATTGTGATCGGTCCTGACGAAATGGTGGCACCACTCTCAGGTTGACTGCCTGAGAGTGAAATGGCAATACCAAGACCAGTGACCGCAATAAGCCAACCTGCTTGGAACCCACTAAAAGCAGCAGCAAGATAAGCAATGAGTGCTGCTAAGAATAATGTTATTTCAGGCGACAGTAGTAGGAAAGTTTCAAACGACGTTGTCATTATTGCTTCACGGGACTCTGTTTTTGAGAAGTTAAAAAGATTTCAGGTAAATCTATTTGAGAGTTAACCTTATTTTTTTCTGTAATCATTTCCGTTCCAAAAGAGATTTTTGTTGGCTGCATATTTCTGTTGAAAGCATTACTTGATGCGTATGTCATGACACGAATGGACTGAGAAGGTGGCGCAAGGAATATTGCGGGTGTAATTCCAATCCAGAGAATGAATATTGCAAGTGGTGATAGCGCTGCTATTTCGTGCCACCGTAAGTCGAGAGAGTTCTGTGCTTCGTTGATTGAATACGATGGTGGTAGTCTGGAGTTCCCAAAGAAGACACGTTCTACAGCCCAGAGCATGTACCATGCTCCTAGCACGATACCAACTACACCCATCAGGGAAAAAAATAAATAGCTTTGCTGAAAGTCCGGGGAGACGCCTGTCCAGGCTCTTTGAAAAGAGCCGGTAAGTATTAAAAATTCTCCAACGAAACCGTTAAGTCCGGGAAGGCCAATGCTCGAGAAAGTGAACAGCATAAACAGCGTTGTAAGCCAAGGTGCTTTTTTTGCAATACCACCAAGGCTCTGAATTGAACGCGTATGAAAACGCTCATAGAGCATTCCAACCATCGCGAAGAGTCCTGCAGAAGATAGTCCATGATTAATAAGTTGGAGATTGGCTCCTTCAATTGCAACTGGTTCAAGGGCAAAGAGACCCATGACAACGTAGCCCATATGGCTGACCGATGAGTACGCTATGAGTCGTTTTAAATCCTGTTGAACAAGAGCAACAAGTGCCCCATAAATAATGCCAAAGGCACCGAGGGCAAAGAGCCACGGTGCAGCAACAGCCGTGGCTTCAGGAAGCATCGGCATGGAAAACCGAAGGAATCCATAAATACCAATTTTGAGCAAGACACCTGCGAGGTCGACACTACCGCCAGTCGGTGCCTCGACATGAGCAAGTGGGAGCCATGTATGAAATGGAAATATAGGAACTTTTATTGCAAAGCCAATGAGTAGCGCAAGAAATACAAGCCACTGCAAATAGCCACCATCAGCATCCATGGGTAGCGGATGTGCGTTTAGGCCAGTAGTAAGCATGTCGATATCAAATGTAATGCTGCCTGTATGAGTCGCATTCCATAGAACAATGGTCATCAGGCCAAGAAAAGCTACGACACTTCCGGCAAGGGTATAAATGAAAAATGTGAGAGCGGCTTTCCGTCGCTCATCATGTCCCCAAATACCGATCAGAAAAAATAGTGGCACGAGCGTGAACTCGAAGAAGACATAAAATAAGATAATGTCACGGGCAACGAAAACCCCGAGCATTGCGGCTTCTAGCAGCAATAGAAGCATGTAAAAGCCCGCAGCTCGCTCAGTCACCGCTTCCCAACTCACAAAAATTGCAGTGAGGGAAAGAAGTGCGGATAATCCGAAAAGCCACAGCGACAGGCCATCGAGGCCAATCGATAGGTGAATGTTAAACATGCCACCTGTAAGCCAAGGGAGAGATGCCATCGCAAAAACCTGATTGCTTAAGGCTTCGTCGCTCATAAGATATCGCAGGATGAGCAAGCCCGTGGCGACAAGTGTTAAAACGGCTGTGGTCGCAGCACTTGTGCGCACTGCCTGAAGACCACGGCTTGAGGCAAGCCAGACAATGCCAGCACCTACCAAAGGCATGAGGAGAACCAACAGTAGGTGTGTCGATGGGGAAAGTAAATTCATAAAAGTATCAAAAGCAAAAGAAGAAACTTTGAATCTCTGTTGGATGAGATAGCAATCATAGTCGCCACGCTAAAAGAACAATAATTGCGAGGACACCAATAACACTGGCAAGAGCATAACGTTGAAGTAGTCCTGACTGGAGACGACGAACAACACCACCGAGCGTCAACGGCAGATGAGCGATAAGTCGTACAGAACGTTCGATACAATATTTTTCAAAAAGTGCAGTGAGAAAAGCTATGGCTTTGATTGGTTTCACAATGATGGCATTATAAAATTGATCGATAAACATACGATTCTCTAAAAACGACCTAAGTGGTCCGAGCCAACGTTCGAGTTGAGGTCCATCACTACGACGCCCAAGATGACCAACTGCTGCAATGACAATACCAAGGGTTGCAGCAAGCGTGCCTTGAATAGCAAGGTCCCAGTGAAAGACAGAAGCGGTAGTGGTACTTACAACAGAAGGTGCAGTAAAAGAAGGTGTTGCTGCCAGAAAGTGAGCAAGTCCTTCTGTAGTAAAAAGGATAAAACCAATAAAGGTGGCAGGAATGGCCAGGACTATCAGGGGCGTTGTCATTACCGAAGGTGATTCATGTGCGTGATCACCGGCTTCTTCAGGAACTCGTAGTGGGCCGGTAAATGTCATGAAGACTGCTCGAAACGTATAAAAGGCAGTAAGGCCTGCTGTTACAAGCGCCATCCAAAAAAGAGTTTGCCAGACAATAGGCTGATTGAGTGCATCAATGCCAACTGTTTCTGGCACATGTGTTCCCTCAAGGTATTGCCCGTAGCCGGTAATTTCTCGGTATCCAACATTGTGTATCGTGTCACGAGGAGAATGTGGTGAGGGTATGGTTGGAATTGTGGCATGGTGTTGATTGCTTACGCTGTGATGGACGTCTGGCCAGCCTTTTGAATGCAGCGAAGCAAGTATTTCATCCTTGCTAAAAAAACCAGCGAACGGTGCGATTCCCGCGAGAGCCAGACTTCCAATGAGAAATGTGACTGCTGTTACCGGCATGATTTTTCGGAGCCCACCGAATCGCTGCATATCAATCACGCCGCCCATGGAGTGCATAACAGACCCGGCACCAAGAAAAAGAAGAGCTTTGAAAAAAGCATGGGTAAGCAAGTGGAAAATTGCAGCAGTGAATCCAAGTAACGTGCCAGTACCGAGGCACGCAAACATATACCCAAGCTGGCTTATCGTAGAATAAGCAAGTACTCGCTTCAGATCGTTTTGAACAGTTCCGATGAGAGCAGCAACAAGTGCAGTCGTGGTTCCAACGATCGAGACCATTACCAGTGCACCGGGGCATGCCATGTAGAGTGGCGTGCAGCGAGCAATAAGATACACCCCAGCAGTGACCATTGTAGCAGCATGAATAAGAGCACTTGCAGGAGTAGGGCCTTCCATAGCGTCAGGTAACCAGACATGCAGTGGCAATTGAGCGCTTTTTCCGCAGGCTGCCAGTAATAGAAGAAGGCAAATAGCTGTCCCTACAATCCCACTGACGTATCCCCCAACATCAGCGAGACGAGTCTGGCCAAGAATACCAGGCAGAATCGTGCCTTCGGAAGAAAATGTGTCATGGAAATCAAGGGTTCCGTAGGTGAGCCAGAGTAGGAAGACAGCAACCGCAAGACCGAAGTCACCGATTCGATTCACAAGAAATGCTTTTTTGGCAGCTTTGGCTGCTTCCGGTTTTTGAAACCAGAAGCCAATAAGTAAGTAGCTACAAGCACCAACCGCCTCCCAGAAAATATACACGAGGAGGAAATTACTTGCGGCTACGAGCATCGACATCGAAAAGACAAACATAGCTACAAGCGCGAAGAATCTGGGGTATCCGGGGTCACCATGCATGTATCCGATTGAATAGATAGCAACAAGAAGTCCAATGCTCGTAATAATCATGAGCATTGTTGCCGTAAGTGGATCGAGGCGCATCGTAATTGAAATTGAAAATGGACGAGCGCTGTAGGCATCCTCACCTACGGCAACTCCTGGAACTGCAGCTTGTGAATCAATAGCTGGTACATATGCGTTATCGATAGTCGCCCATTGCCAAAGCGTCGTGGTTATATCAATAGGACGAGGCGTTTCTGCAGTTCCTCGACTGCGAACAGTCACAACAAGGAGAGCCAACGCAACGACGGCTGCTGATGCGAGGCCTATAACGGCAGGTAAATGCGCTCGGGATCCAAGTCGGCGCCCAAAAATAATAGAGGTAAGAGCTGCCAGAAGAGGCAGTAATGGGATCAATATAAGAAGAAAAGACGGGCTCATGTCGACACATGTGAAGGGGAATAACGAATATCAAATATGATCACGTTGTGTTGCGGCTTGATCGTCAGGGGTCGGTGATCTGCCGGCTGGAGTAAGGCGTGGGAAATTTGGTAATGAAGCATTAAGCGATGGGATTTCGTGGTCGATACTTCTATCGATCGTGGCTTCGCGAAGTGTCTGCCATGCTGTGGAATCGAGTCGACCCGTGCGGGTAAATGCTTGGAGAACAAAGACTAGTGCAATAGCTGCCTCACACGCTGCAACTGAAAGCACGAAAACCACGAGGACATGACCACCGAAGTCACCGTGATAACGGCTCCAAGCAACAAGGCTGACAGAGATACCCTGAAGCATGAGCTCTGCTGAAAGAAACATGACAATCAGGTTACGCCTTGAAAGAATGCCAATAAGTCCAAGGCTTAATAAAATTGCTCCAACCATTAATCCATTTTGGAGAAGCGCAAGGGCGGTGCCAAATACTATTGCAAATGTCATGTCTGGCTCTCTTCTTGTAGCGAGGAGGCCTCAGTTTGACTGCCCTCGAGACCATTGGAAAGGATGGCAATGGATCCGATCAAAGCTACAAGCAAAAGAATACCTACGGCCTCAACAGCAATAAGGTGGTGCCCAAAAAGTTCACCACCAAGTCGTGCCACTTGATCAGAAGCTAAAAGATCTATGCTTTCATTCGGTCTTTGGTTTACAGCAGTGCCACCTAATGCAGCTGCCTTGGACGGAGGACGACAACACAAAGGTTCTTCGGCAGATAGACGGCCGATGGAAAGTGATAGCAGTCCAAGGAGAACGGCTCCGGCTACCGTTGAAAGCATTGGCTCGTTGGTGATTCGATCTGATGTTGTGAGGCCAGCAGGCTGAGCTAACATTAAAACAAAAAGAAACATCACTAAGATTGCACCGGCATATACAACTATTGTTGCAACACCGAGAAACTGAGCGCCTAAAACAAGCAGCACTCCAGACACCCCAGCCAAGCAAAGAGCGAACCAGATGGCTGCATAGACAGGAGAACGACACGTTATCGTTGCCGCGGCACTGACTACAGCAACCAATGAAACCATAAGAAAAACAGCCTCTTCTCCAATATTTCCAAGTCGTTGTCCTGTGACAATAAAAAGACCAAGAGCTATCAGACCAAGAAGCCAGCCTAGGCGTTGCGCTGTCTTGCTATCTCGGCCAGACTTTGGAAGTAGCAAATAAAGGCTGACTGCAAGACACGTAACAGCTATTGCAAGCAGAATGCCTGAAGTAATGAAATCAAAGTTGGCAATTTCAGGAAATAACGTATTCCAGGGGATCACAAGGTTCCCCCTAAACCAGTTGATTTCATTGGCTCAGCATCTTTTGTTATGTCGTAAACACTGAGTAGTTTTTCTTTGTCAAAAACCATTTCTTCACGACTCTTTCCCGTAAGGTCGAGAAGGCTTGTGAGCTCAATAGCATCAACAGGACATGCCTCTTCACACATGCCACAAAAAATACAGCGAAGCTCATCAATTTGAAAGCTTTCAGGATATTTCTCACGATCTTCCCACGGGCTTTCAGTCGCTACAATATCTATGCAGTGGGCAGGGCAGGCCGTGGCACAAAGAAAGCATGCAACACACTTAACGCGATCATTCTCATCTCGATTGAGTCGATGAACACCTCGATAGATAAGCGGATTGCCGATAGTGGGACGCTGTTCCGGAAAGCTTACCGTGTTTTTTTTGCTGACAAGATGACGACCCGTCGTAGCAAGCCCTTGGATGAAAAGCGGTAAGTAGAGCCGCTCTGCAAGACCGAGTGGTTTGTCATCAATCCATGTAATTCCGGGATCAGACGGTTTCATGTTGTATCTCCACCAGATCAGACGACTGTTTTTTCATAGAAGTGTTTTTTAGCCCCTGCTTTTCAGTAAATGAACTGCGTGTATGGATTGGTCTGTTATCCGTTGCTGAAGGAGTAAGTAGGCCAGCGCAAACCCACCCTCCAAAAAATATCAACCAGGGCCCTCCAATTGTAAGTGGGGTGGTGAGACCAGTGCCAAGAGTAGATTCAAGAGCAGGCCGGAACTCCTCGATCGTTGCAACAACAACAAGATTCAGTAGCCCAAGGGGCAGCATGACTTTCCATGCAAGATTCATGAGTTGATCAAATCGGAAACGGGGCCAGCTCCAGCGAACCACCATGAAGAAAAGAATCACTGCAAATATTTTGGTGGAAAGTATACCGAATCTCAAAAAGGCACCGAACCATGTGACTTCTTGAGTACTTCCAGTGATTCCCCAGAAGTGCCATCCTCCTAGAAACATAATGACGATGAGAAAAGCAGCCGTAACCATATGAAGAAATTCAGAAACGAGGAAAAGAAGCAGCTTAACCCCAGCATATTCTGTGTGATAACCACCGACTAATTCCTGCTCAGCTTCAGGAAGGTCAAAAGGTAGCCGAGCCGCTTCAGCAAAACTTGCGATGAGAAAAACAACAAATCCAAGTGGTTGAGCAAACGCGTACCAGAGACCCGTCTCTGCTTGTCTGGTCATAATGATATCAAGTCGCAAAGAGCCGGCTGAGAGAACTACGCCCAGCAATCCCAATCCGAGCGGGATTTCATAGGCAATCAGTTGAGCACTGCTTCGTAAGCCACCAAGAAACCCATATTTATTGTTGCTCGCCCAACCTCCAAGAAGAACACCATAAATGGCGATACTTGAGAGCGCAAAAACCCAGAGAACACCAACGTCAAGCCCGGGGGCGACTAGAAACGGTACTGGGTCTGGAAGACCGGGAATATCGAGTGGTGGAAGTACGCTACCAAAAGGTATCGCAGCAAAAATAGCCATTCTGCTTACAGCACCACCAGCAAAAACATTAAACATGCCAAGTAGTCCCTTTTGATTAC
>CAJXFK010000031.1 GCA_913052575.1 uncultured Planctomycetaceae bacterium | reverse complement strand
TTTTGTCTTGATTATCAATATAAAGTTGCTGTAATTCTTTGTATTGTTTTGTAAAACCACATTTGGAAGCAACGTTTACAAACAACATATATTTGCCCTTAAATTTACTAAGATCAAGGGGATTTCCTTTAATATCTTTGAGGGGAATTTCATAAATAGATTTCATATCAGAAAAATTGTTTTCAGGGCTATTAATCATATTTATTCCTGTGAAGGTTAAAATCAAAATCATCGATATACTAACAATCTTCACCATATAATTAACTTTTGAAGGAAACTATTCCTCCTGGCTTGAACAGAAACAGGCAAGGATGGTTCTTGAAGAAAAGCAGGCAAGTGCCCGTCAGAAGACGCTTACCAAAGAGCTCGAGTGGATTCGGATGTCACCGAAAGCTCGACAAGCAAAAAGCAAGGCGCGAGTGGCTTCTTTCGAGAAGCTCGCAGCAGAGGAGGCGGCAACTCGTGACACAGATGTTGAGATCACTGTGCCGGCGAGTCGCCCGCTTGGTGATCAGGTCATTGATGCCGAAGGGCTTTCCAAGGCATTTGGAGACAAGTTGCTGTTTGAGAACCTTTCGTTTCGTTTGCCCCCAGGTGGTATCGTCGGGATTATCGGCCCGAATGGTGCTGGGAAAACCACTCTTTTTCGAATGCTTGTTGGACAAGAAGAGTCAGATACCGGGTCAATCAAAGTCGGATCAACAGTTGATATCGGGTATGTGGACCAAAGTCGTGATTCACTTGATTCTGAGAAAACAGTATTCGAGGAGATTTCAGGTGGCCATGACACCATTCAGCTTGGGAAACGCACGGTGAATGCCCGGAGTTATGTCGCAAAGTTTAATTTTATGGGCCCAGATCAACAGAAAAAAGTTGGCACGCTTTCTGGTGGAGAAAGAAATCGTGTTCATCTGGCAAAGTTACTCCGGAGGGGTGCGAATCTTTTGCTTCTCGATGAGCCAACAAATGATCTTGATGTTGATACGCTTCGTTCGCTCGAGGAAGGTATCGCAAACTTTGCTGGAAGTGTTGTCGTTATTACCCATGACCGATGGTTTCTCGATCGATTGGCGACACATATTATTGCATTTGAGGGCGACGGCTACGTGCACGTGTGTGAAGGAAACTTTGATGTTTACGAGCAGAGTCGGAAGGAGCGGTTGGGAGCCGATGCGGATGAGCCACACCGCTTCAGGCATAAGAAACTCCAGCAATAGCCCAGTTGCTGTGGCGTACCGTGGCCGATGTAATTATTGTGTTGCAAAGGCGGTTCGGACGTGCTGTGTCGTCGGCACTATTGAAATGTCAGCCCATTGGTAGTTGTACTGCTGCTGCTGCTGATCGGATTGATTTTGGAAGCGGAAAGAAGACATCTTCATCACGAACAGTCTTCTCTTCGATAGAAAATCCAGAGGGACTGTTTTCAAAGCGTTTGCGAAGCCACTCGACGCAGTCTTGGACGACTTGTTCTGGTGCACTTGCTCCGGCTGTGATTGCAACAACTTCAATGTTATCGAACCAAGTTGCCTCGATTTCGTCAGCACCATCAATGAGATATGCAGGCACGCCATGTTCTTTTGCGAGTTCAGCAAGCCGTTGACTATTGGAGCTATTTTGACTCCCTAAGACGAGAACAAGATCAGCTTCTTGCGATAATTGACGCACGGCTTCTTGCCGATTCTGTGTCGCGTAGCAGATGTCATCTTTTGGTGGACCAATCAATTGTGGAAATCTCGCCTTCAGTTGATTAATGATGCGAGAAGCATCGTCAACGGACAGTGTTGTCTGAGTGAGGTAGGCTAGTTTATCGTCAGGCCCGAACGGTAAGGCGTTTACTTCTTCTGTTGTTTCTACAAGTGTGAAGGCGCCAGGGGCCTGCCCCATGGTTCCAATGACTTCATCATGTCCTTCGTGGCCTATCAAAAAGATGTGGTAGTTTTGGCCGGCATATTTAATCGCTTCAAGGTGAACTTTCGTGACGAGTGGGCATGTGGCATCAATCGCTCGAAGTTTTCGTTCGGTAGCTATTCTTCGCACTTCGGGGGCCACACCATGTGCGGAGAATAAGAGAGTAGCTTTTTCAGGCACTTCCTCGACAGTGTCAACGAAAACAGCGCCTTCTTTCACAAAGCGGTCAACAACATGTTTGTTGTGTACGATTTCATGAAAAACATAGATAGGTGTACCGAAAAGACGAATTGCTGTTTCAAGAGTTTCTATTGCCATGTTGACTCCGGCACAGAATCCCCGAGGACCGGCAAGCAGAATCTTCATTTGTTTCCTATCGTTGTATGCTATCGACTTGCATTGGCTGTGGTTTAGCACGTAAAAACCATACTTTATCTTAGCATGACCGCGGGATCCTGTTAAACATGTCCCAGAAATTCTGAAGTGGTCGGCACTTGCTAGATAGCGCCTCCCCCCTGCTCTGTTGTTAGTCTCTGGCCTTAGATTCTGGTCTTAGATTCTGGGAGCACGGCCTCAATGCCATCAACACCCTAAGGCATGTAGAGGTGACTTTATGCAAACCATCTTCCTTTCGGTTCTTAGCATTCCTCGCCTTGAGTCACAATCATTTTTACTGTTAGTAGGCATTGGTCAGTCTGTGATGAGAGAAAGAGGCACATTTTTGTCCGGGTTTGTTTGCAAATGCGAGTCTTGAGGTTCGAGTGAGTTGTCTGGCTCCTGCTGGATGGTGGGGAGATTACATGCGATCTATTTAATCCCTGTGTGTGGCTCCGATAATACTTCTCGGTGAAATTTCGTGGGGGAAGTATGTCTGGATTCACAATCAATCAACGTTCACGATCTCACACCGTACGGCAGCGGCTGTTTGTTAAGTTCTTTGTAACGCCGATAGTTTTTTATATGTGTTGGTGCGCTTCGACGTTTGCTGTTGATCTTGGGCCAGACGAAATGAATGGGCTCGGGTGGCGGAATCTTAGCAGTCTTGCTGCGGCTGGGTTAGCAGCATCGTTTGCAGTAACGTTTGTTCAACGGAAAAATTAAGGGATGGAAAGTGGCTAGGTTCAGGAATGCATCAGTAGTTTCTCTGCCACAAGTGTTGGTACCAAATGAAGATGAGAGTCCTGCTGTATGCTGTAGACTAAGGTTCTGTGCAAGTGAGTACAGATGGCTGTGCAAGTGAGTACATATGCCCGTGCTAATGAGTGCATATGACTGTCCTCTGGATACCTTCAAACAATGTCGGCTGTGAACGCTGAATTACCTCAGGTGGCTCGACGAGATCCAGCAGCATGGCAATTATCTCCGCTGCCGGTAACGCTTGATCTTCCTTTAGCTGAAAAGTTCTGCCGGCAGGTAGCTGCTGCCCATTATGAGAATTTTACGGTTGCTACACGTCTTGTTCCTCCGAGTCTCCGGCAGGACCTTGCAAATGTCTATACCTTTGCACGATGGAGTGATGATTTAGCAGATGAATCAGAAGGAGATGCAACAGCGGCATTGAGTGCCTGGCGTGTTGGCCTTGATGCATGTTTTGAAGGTTTGCCTTCCCATCCAGTGTATGTTGCACTCTCGGAAACTGTTCGTCGGCACGATTTGTCGATAGATCCTTTTGCTGACTTGATCGATGCATTTATTCAGGACCAGACGGTGGTACGATACGAATCTCGAGAACAATTACTTGAATATTGTCGTCGCTCTGCAAATCCGGTGGGTCGCATCGTGTTGGGTCTGGCAGATTGTAAGGCAGCTGAGAAGATGAGCCTTTCTGATTCAATCTGCACGGGACTCCAACTTGTTAATTTCTGGCAAGATGTTCGGCGTGATTATCTCGCTGGACGCATTTATATTCCGGCCGAAGATCTACGGCAGCATGGCGTCAGTGAAGGAATGTTGGAGTCCCCCACAGCAAGCCCAGAATTCATCTCACTCCTTACAGATGAAGTCGCATGGGCTGAGCAATATTTTGACGATGGTCAGTCGCTCGTAGAAGCGGCACCGCTAGTGCTCAGGCCAGCCATTCAGCTGTTTCTCGAAGGAGGAAGAGGTGTGGCTCAGGCAATTCGGCAATCAGGATTCGATACGCTTACGAATCGTCCAGTTTTACAGAAGAGGGCTAAATTGAATCTCGCCTTTAAGGCGGCACTGCATATGATGGCGATTCGTGTGCAGTATGTATTCAAGGGTACGTGGTCATGATTGTTTCTCAGCGTGCTGATGCGGAAGTGTGTCGATCAATTCTCAAGAAAAGCGGGTCAAGTTTTGCTTTACCGCTACGTCTTCTCACGCCTGAGAAACGGAGAGGATCAAATGCGCTGTACGCGTTTTGTCGCCTTGCAGACGACATTGTTGATGGTGATGGCCTGGTTTCGGAAAAGACAAGATTGCTTCTCGAATTTGAGGTGATGCTCAAAGATGCTCTTCACGGCAAAGTCGTTCATGAGCCAGTGCTCCGTTCGATAGCGGCCACAGCACGGCGGTACGCTATACCGGAGGTGCATCTTTTTGAGATTATTGAAGGCGTCAGGTGTGATCTCACGCAATCAAGATATGAGACGACAAACAGCCTCATTCAATATTGTCGGCTGGTAGCTTCTGCAGTTGGGCTGTCTGCCGTGCCTATCTGGGGTGTTCGGCCAGGTGTTCCTTCGGAAGAATGGATGCCCCATGCAGATGCATGCGGACTTGCCTTTCAATGGACAAATATTCTGAGAGATATTGTTGAGGATCGAGAACGGGATCGGGTGTATCTTCCGGAAGAGTCTTTTCGTGCAGCGGGATGTGATGTACAAGATTTGTTGTCAGGGCGTATTGGCTCATGCTTCGATGATCTTGCAGCGAATGAGGTAGCTCGTGCGAGTCGCTGGTTTTCAGAGGCAAAGCATCTCGATTCTATGCTCTCAGTCGACGGACAGCGTGTTTTCAGGGCCATGTTTGGCGTGTATCGAGAACTTTTGCGATCAGTTGAGAATGCTGGGTCGTCAATTTTTCTTCAACGGGTTCAGACGTCGAAGTGGCGCCTACCATTCAGTGGTGTGTACAGTGTCCTCGTGGGGCTCCGATGACCGAAGAAATTCAAAGTAAGAAAAACCAGCACCCTGCTGATGGACAGCAGCGAGTGGTTATTGTTGGTGGTGGACTGGCTGGACTCTCAGCAGCGACTGCTCTGCTTGGCAGAGGTGTCAGCGTTGATCTCATAGAATCGAGACGCCAGTGCGGTGGCCGGGCAGCTTCCTTCGAAGACTCGGAGGATGGCAGTCTGGTTGATGCGTGTCAGCACGTCGCGATGGGGTGTTGTACGAACTTTCTTGATTTGTGCGAACAGACAGGGTTAGGGCGTTTTCTCAGACGAGATCGGACGCTGTGGTTCATTGGTCCTGATGGCAGCCGCTCAGCGTGCACGCCAGCGACGTGGGTGCCTGCCCCACTTCATTTAGTACCCTTATTGTTTGGAATGAATCACTTCTCATTTCTAGAGAAAGCTGCTCTTGCATGGGGTATGGTCCGCCTCGCTGTTCGACAGAAAATGAGTGACGGCGATACTGAACTTACAGCAGCACAGTGGCTTCACTCGCGCCAACCGGAACGGGTCATTCAGCTTTTCTGGCAGCCTGTGATCGAAAGTGCACTCGGTGAGTCAATAGATCTGGTTGGTATCTCGGCGGTTCGAAAAGTGGTCGTCGATGGATTTCTTGCACACCCAAAAGCGGCAGATCTTTTGGTACCGACGGAGCCACTCGGTGAGATTTTTGGTGAGAAGTTAGTGGCATGGCTGCGTGGTCAAGGGGTAGCCGTTCATTCCGGTCGGGCAGTCACAGGTATTCAATATGACGAGTCAGGGAAAGCTACAGGTGTTGTCTGTGGACAGGACCTGGTGGTTGCTGATGCTGTTGTTCTTGCAGTGCCATGGCGGGCAGCCAAGCGTCTCGTGCCGAAACTGTTGCCCCCTGTTGATGAATCCTTTGTTGGCTCTCCAATAACGGCGGTACATTTGTGGTTTGATCAAAAAATATTTGATCTGCCACATGCTGTGCTTGTTGGACGTGTCTCTCAATGGATATTTCAAGGGGAAGAAGAGAACAGTGTTAGTAGTGAGAAATCCTGCCGTGCCCCGGCCAAGGAGGTCGAGCATCACTGTCAGGTCGTCATTAGCGCTTCGCGAGGTATTTGTGATGGTGATCGGAATGAGCTGTTGGAAACGGTTGTTAACGAGTTGCAGGAAATTTTCCCAAAAGCTCGGGGTGCTCGACTGATGCGTTCTCGAATTGTTACTGATCCCACTGCTGTTCTTTCAGTGCGTCCAGGTATTGAGAGCGTACGGCCGCATGCAACGACACCCGTTGAAAATCTTTTCCTTGCCGGGGATTGGACTCAAACAGGCTGGCCTTCCACAATGGAGGGGGCCGTACGGAGTGGTCGGCAGGCAGCGACACAACTTTTGAAGATGACGGACATGAAAGCTGAGTGTGTTGTGAAAGATCTTCATAAAAATGCATTCATACGGTTACTCGTCGGTCAGTAAGTGTGGTGTTTCAAGCCCGCTCACGTGTCCTGGGGCAGGTTTTTATAAAAGACACGCCCTGGGCAAGTCAGAAGAACGAGCCCGCTTTCCGCGTATGGCAGTGAATAGAAAGAGCTTGGATATGAAGTACCTTTGCATGTCCTTGAGGTCCTTCTTTTCTTAGAAACTTCCGGTTGCCCGTGATTTCTTTGGTTTCTTTTATATTGTTAATGAACGCTCTATGCCGGGATTGTATTGCTGTCGTAAAATGACGCAACGAATAGAAAGTGAATGGCTTGCACTATGAATCGGTTCTCTCCATCAGTCTGTATCGACGCTGTGTTCGAGGGACGGACATTTCAAGAGGCATGTCGCACTGTGCGTGAAGCCGGCATTCCTGCTATTGAGTTCTGGGGGTGGTGGGACAAAGACCTCGATGCATTACAAGAAGCCCAGCATAACAATGGACTTGCTATTTCAGCATGCTGCACACAGTTCATCAGCCTCGTAAATCCGGCCGACCGATCGGCGTATATAGATGGAGTTGCTGCGTCGATTGACGCTGCGAAGAGGCTCGGAACAAAAATTCTTATTTCTCAAGTTGGTAATTTTCGTGAAGATATATCGAGAGCAGCTCAGCATGACTCATTAGTGGAGGGATTACGCGAAGCTGCGCCTTTTCTTGAGAAGGCTGAAGTTACACTAGTGATTGAGCCTTTAAATGAACGCGTAAACCACCCTGGCTACTATCTTGTACAAAGCGATGAAGCATTCCAGATTATTGATGAGGTCAATAGTGACAATATCAAAGTTGTTTTTGACATATATCATCAACAGATTAGTGAGGGTGATTTGATCGAGAACATTCGATCAAATATTGATAGGATTGGTCATTTTCATGCTGCTGGTAATCCGGGTCGACATGAACTTCAAAAGGGTGAGATTGCCTATCCGTATATTTTTGAACAAATTCAAACAGCTGGATTCACTGGGTACGTTGGCCTGGAATATTGGCCAACTGATTCAGAGTGTCTTCCGGCATTATGTGAAGTCGCGGCTTGGTTTCATTAGTTTTCGGCTCACTCCGATTCATGCGATACGCCTTCTCAGCACAGAAAATGGGAATTTTATGAATACTATTGTTTTTCACTGGTTTGTATCTTTGGTGCAAACAGGCGCCGTTCTGATTTTGTCGTGTGGTTTGACTGTCTTGTTTGGTGCAGAGCCAAAACGGGATGTTGTGTACGACACAAAGCATGAGCGAGATGTACTTGATTTTTGGCCTGCTGTGGCTCGAGATGGGCCAGCGCCCGTGTTTGTTTGGTTTCACGGTGGTGGTTTTCAAACAGGGGATAAGAGTGAGTTTGAAAAAAATAGATCAGCAATGCTCCAGGCGTATCAAGACGCTGGTTTTGCGGTTGCGAGTTGTAACTATCCTCTGTTGAGTGAGGACGTTGACCATCTTGAAATCGCACGACACTGCGCCCGAGCGATTCAGTTTGTGCGGAGTCAGTCGAAAGATTGGCAGATTGATGCAGAACGTATTGTCTGTGGTGGAGCCTCAGCTGGAGCAATCATTAGTGAATATCTGGCCTACCAGGATGATTACGCAGCCCCTGAGAGTGACGATGCAGTGGCTCGTCTGAGTTCGCGCCCAAATGTTGTGGTGAGCCTCTGGCAGCCGTGGCGAACGAAAGAAATTATCATCCCTCTCATGGATGCTGGGGAGTCACCTGTTTTCTTGTACTCAAACGCTCCGCCGAAGGACAAGATTCACCCGCCTTGGGCAGCTGATCTTGTGTATAAGAAAGCTCAGAAACTCGCTATTCCTACTTTGATGTATGGTGGTGATCGAAATGACCTGCCACAAGTGGCGGCTGGCACCTCATGGCTTGAACAAGCAGTACAGTTCTGCCAGGAACATCTTGGTCAGTAAGATCTTGGCCAGGAAGTTCTTGTTCAGATAAGCTCAGGCGACGCTCAGTGAATGGCTCGAGCTATCCGTTCAAGTTCATCGGCAAGTGCTCGTGAGCAGCGAAGACTCTGCTCCCAGAGCTTCCAGAGGTCTGTAACGGCTCGTGGACGCCGGGTAATGGCTGCAAGAGTCGCACCGAGGCGGTGCATGGAAGACTGTGGCTGGCTGAGCCTGCTTACCTCAGGAGGGAGAGTTTCCTCCGATGTGTCAGAGATAGCTCGGATTGCGAGGAAGCCGATGCTGTTTTCTCTTGCAACCAATGCCACAGCTGCTGATTCCATATCAACAAGGTCCGCACTTGTCTCTTCACGAAGTTTCTTTTTCTTCTCTAAAGAGTCAACAACTGCGTCGACTGTTACAAGCGTTGTGGCTCGTGTCACGCTGAGTGATTCTGGCCATTCGAAACGACTGCCAGCAAACGGGAGCTCAACGCATGGAGGGAGCTCAGCGCATGGATTGTTTAAAGCAAGGAGGTTTTCTGGAATGACAATGGCACCGTGGTTGAGGTCTGGAGAAAGGCCACCAGCAAACCCCACTGAAATAAGTGCATCCGGGTGATGGCCAGAAATCAGGAGGTGTGCCGCGTTGGTGGCTGCGTGGCGGCCGATTCCTGAAATAGTGTAAATAACTTGCTGTTGGTTGCATGTCCCTTCAAAAATCACGAGGTTTGATGCCTGGTACTGAATGGTATTCCGCACACGCTGCTCGAAAGCATGTGCTTCAATTGGGAGGGCAAATACAATGCCCAGTTTTTGCGCTGTTGGGCCAAGATCTTTTTGTGGCATAAAAGGAATTGCCTGAGCTGGTCGTGGTAGCAGGGTTGCTTCAGGGCATACATGCGGATCGCTGAAGGCCTCTTACGATCAAAGGCTACGAGCGAGGTCTACTTTCGTGGGAGAATTTTAATGAGCAGAAGAATATAACTGTTTTGCAGTGGACTATTGACGTGTTACTCCCACTCAATGGTTGCTGGTGGTTTCGATGAGATGTCGTATACCACGCGGTTCACACCACGTACTTCGTTGATAACTCGCGTTGAGATACGTCCGAGTACATCATATGGAATGTGGCTCCAGTCTGCTGTCATAAAGTCTTCAGTTTCGACAGCCCGAATCGCGAGGACATTGTCATAGGTTCGAGCATCACCCATAACGCCAACGCTTTGGACTGGTAAGAGTACAGCAAATGCCTGAGCAATTTTACGCATCAGACCAGCTTCCCGAAGTTCCTCGAGAACTATTGCATCAGCTTCACGAAGGGTGTCGAGTCTTGGTTTTGTGACTTCGCCAAGGCAACGAACTGCCAGCCCAGGGCCAGGGAACGGGTGCCGCCAGACAATATGCTCCGGCAGGCCTAAGTTGATACCAAGTTGACGTACCTCGTCTTTAAATAGGTCTCGCAGTGGCTCAATAAGCTCAAACTGGAGATCATCTGGAAGTCCACCGACGTTATGGTGGAGTTTAATGGTCGCTGCTGGTCCATCTATAGCAGCACCACTTTCGATGACATCGGGGTACAGTGTGCCTTGGGCAAGGAAGTCAGCACCCTCAATTTTTGCTGCCTCGTCAGCGAAGCAATCGATAAAAGTGGCACCAATACGACGTCGTTTTTCCTGCGGTTCGGTAATACCTGAAAGGATATCAAGAAATCTGTTTTCAGCAGGCACAACGTGAAGGTCAGTTTTGAAGTGATCGGAAAACTCTTCAATAACTGCTGAGGCTTCATTCTTTCGTAGAAGGCCGTTGTCGACAAGAATACACGAAAGCTGATTGCCGATGGCTTTGCTGATCAGTGCTGCCACGACTGCTGAATCAACTCCGCCGGAAAGGCCGCAGATAACCCGGTTGGAGCCCACTTGCTGCCGGATCGAATCGATGGCAAGTTCAGCAAAATCTTCAAGTCGCCATGTTCCACGACAACCACACTCATTCATAAGAAAGTTTGCAAGAATAGCACTTCCGGCAGGTGTATGAGTAACTTCTGGATGGAATTGCAGTCCAAATACAGGGAGTGTTCGGTGGCGGACTGCTGCCAACGGGCAGGTAGACGTCTTTGCAAGAGGTATAAAGTCATCGGAAACGGTGTCAACTTGATCTCCGTGACTCATCCAGACGTCGGTTGTTGTGGGTACGCCTGAAAAAAGAGAGTGTTCGACAATCACTTCGCATTGTGATCGCCCGTATTCCCGATTTTCAGCGCGGCCGACTTGTCCGCCGAGTGCTTCGCATGCAGCCTGCATTCCGTAGCAGATTCCGAGAACAGGAACCCCAAGAGTAAAGAGACCAGGGTCACAACGTGGGGCATTTTGCTCGTAAATACTGGCGGGTCCACCAGACAAGATAATTCCCTGGGGGGCAATTTCGGCGAGTCTCTCAGCGCTGATGTCGTGTCGGACAATTTCACAGTAGACATGCTGCTCCCGGACTCGCCGAGCAATAAGCTGAGCGTATTGAGATCCAAAATCCAAAACGACTACTCGCTCTGCATTTACGGCCTCAAAAGCCTTGTGGCCGACGGTAGGTGCTCCTTGTGGTGAACTCATCATTGTTTCTGATAATTCTCTACGTGGGCTTTTTCGAAAGCCCGCCAGTATACTCCTCTAGCTCGAGGAAAATACACCACCGTTGAAGTTCCCCGGCCACAGCAGTGAAAATATGACTTGTCTGAAGGGGATGTGCCCTAAAAAAGTCGTGATGACGCTAACTTTTGATCAGATTTCTGGAGAACCTGGATGATTGCTTTGTTGACCAATGACGATGGGATTTACGCACCAGGCCTTGCGGCACTTGAGGACGCAATAACAGACGATTACCAGACATCGGTTATTGCACCATCAACTGAGCAGAGTGGTGTGGGTCACGGTATCACATTTCTGTCACCACTCACGGCAAAAGAGGTATTCCGCGACGAACAACGTCGTGGGTGGGCGGTCGACGGAAGTCCTGCTGATGCTGTCAAACTGGGGGTTTCAGAGATCTGCCAGCTTCGCCCTGAGCTTATTCTTAGTGGCATAAACGCCGGTCTCAATGCAGGTATCAATGTCCTTTATTCGGGGACAGTAGCCGCAGCAATTGAAGGAGCCTTCTTTGGTATTACAAGTATCGCAATTTCACTTGAGTGGGATGATGAGATGAACTTCGTACGAGCTGCTGAGATTGCACGTGAACTCATAAGAAAAATAATGAGCCTCCACCCACCTCATGGCAGTCTTTTTAATATCAATATCCCGACTGCAGCACTGCTTGGAGAACCTGAAGTACGATTTGTTCCTATGAGTGTTGTTCGGTACGGCGAGGCCTTTGAACGACGTGTCGACCCACGAGGACGAAATTACTATTGGGCCAGTAATGACCCACCGCCACCACCGTCATCGGAAGAAAGTGATGTCACAGCACTCGCTGATGGTGTCATTACAATAACTCCTCTCGACTATGATCTCACCAACAGAAAAAGACTTGAAGAATTGCAAGCTATGAAATTTTGATCGGCTTTTTGAATCTTAAATCTTTTAATCAGAAAGCAGAAACCCATTGGTCATGGCGCAGCGAAATGGCGACGTGCGGCAAAAATCTTTCAACATTGGCCCGTGAATATATACCGGCGTATTCGCTCTTAATCAAATTTGAGGCAATATGCACCTCGAGTAAATAGTCAGTAAGTTTTAGTGATAAGTCCTAGTCAGACTTCTTTGGCTTTTTGTTTTGTTCTGGCTTTGGGTTTGGCTTTATTTTTGTGCCTGGTTTGGCGTTTGTGCTTTGTTTCACATTTTGTTTTGGGTTCTGTTTTGCTGTTTCAGCAGGCAGGGTCTTCGTGCTCTCAGTCGAACCAATAGTGCTTGGTTCCTTATAGAGCCCAACCTTATATGCTTTCATAACCTCAAGACTGACCACCGTGATCACAAACGTTATGAAAAGACCAATGCCTATCCAAAACCAGACACGGAGAGATAGTCGTAAAAATGTTGTACCCCACCATTCATCGAAAGAAATGTCATCAGCATGCTGCTGTGACTGTAACGCAGCAGCACCCGTAGTACTTCCACCCGTCGTGCCCAAAAAGTCGTCATCATCACTGTCTTCTGTCTGATTTCCCGATGGATCCGCAGCGTTATTCTCTGATTCGTAAAGAAAGTCATCGTCCTCGTCTTCATCGTCATCAGTTCCACCTGAATCACCGAGAAAAGAGTCGTCGTCATCGGGGTTGTCAAAACTGTCAGATGAATCGAGGCTTTTATCTTCTGAGGCGCGACGGAGCGTACCGGCTGTGCCTGGTTGTGTTGGCTTTTTTTTCTTTTTTGGCTGGCGTCGTAGGCCAGCGATACTTGAGGAGTGTGACGTGGGCAGAGAGCCACTGTTTCCATCAAGATTATCCGAAGACCGACGGCGTAATCCTGCAGGATGAGGCCTGTCCTGAGAATGCTGGTTGAGCCATGCATCGAGCTGTTCTGCAACCTCACCTGCGGTTTGTGGTCTAGCGTCAGGATGCTTTTCCATCATTCTGAAATAAAAATCAATTAATGCTGAATCAAGATCTGCAGGTGGCTGTTCGAGTTCATCAAGGGGGTTCGGGGCGGGCTCGTTCCAATGTGCTTTGATACGCTCAACGACACTTCCTTTGGCAAAGGGTGCTCGTCCAACAATAAGATAGTAAAGGGTGCAGCCGAGTGCATAAATATCCGACCGGGGATCCGCGGAGTGACTATTCTTTGATTGCTCGGGAGCGAGGTAGTCGGCGGTACCGAGCACCTTTTCATCGTGTGCTTTGGTGAGTCCGCCTTCTTCATCATCGTCGCCGTCAAGTGCGAGGCCAAGGTCAAGTATTTTAACCGTGCCCTTCGTGTCTAGCATCAAGTTAGCAGGTTTGATGTCACGGTGAACAAGTCCTTCTTCGTGCGCGTATTGCAGGCCACAAGCTGCTTGGCGAACATATTCAACAGCATCTCGTACAGGAAGAGGCCCACTCTTCTTCACCTTTTGATGGAGGTCTTCACCTTCGATATAATCCAGAACGATATACCAAAGATCACCGGTATGATCGAAGTTGGTAGCACCGGCAATATTGTCATGCCGTAGTTTGAATGAGGCTTTTGCTTCCCGCTTGAAGCGCTCTAGGTATGATTTTTCATTCACCCTTTTAACGGGAAGTACCTTTATGGCAACCGGTAGATGCATTCCGGTGTGTTCAGCAAGGTACACACTGCTCATGCCCCCTTTGCCGAGTTCGTTAAGCAGTTTGTAACGTTCGAGAAAGAAGCCTTTGTGTTTCCCCTTCAGTAGTTGTTTGAGGTGCCAATTTGTGATGAGCTTGGCGTTGATAAAAGCAGTCGTAACTTCGTCCGTTAAAGCAGCGTCGAGAGTCTCTAAAGAGGCGGTTACCTTATCAATTTCTGCTGGTTCGGCGAGTCCACTCTTTCGTAGGAGATCGACGAAGTCCTTGATGGTAGGGACTGACTGGCTCATTGGGTTTGGCATAAAGATTGATGGACGCGTATAAGGTTATTAATACGCATTAGCATAGCATTCTGCAGAGCATATGAACGTGATATTGTAGAACACTAAACATTTAGGGGTGTTGTAGCACTCGGGAGCGTTATGGAAAAAGAAGTCGTATTGCTTAGCCGGATAGGTTGTCATCTCTGTCAGCGTGCAGAGGATCTTGTTGAAAGCTACTTTCCGGGGTGCCCGGTTCTGGATGTAGATTTGAATGAAGAGCGGTGTCGAACGTACGGAACCCGAGTGCCTGTGCTTGTGATAGAGGGCAAGGTAGTTCTGGAGGGCGTTTTTGAGGAGGAGGCGCTAAAGGCAATAGCCCAGTCAATTACATTCCAAGACAGACGCCACGGTCATTCAAATCGCGAATAAGTTGTTGCGCGGTTGTAAAGATTTCTGCATCCCAGCCTACAGTCCGCGCTGCGTCAACGTTGCAGGTGAGATCGTCGCAAAAAAATATTCGATGAGCAGGTACACCGACTTTTTTCTGGGCATAGTGATAAATTGCTTTATCAGGCTTGCCAACGAAGACTTTGTGGCTGAGCACAATAGTCTGAAAGGCGTGTGGTAGGAGTGAGTATCGGCTGTTGCATAAATAATCCCAGTGTGGCTGACAACTATTTGACAAAAGACCAAATCGAAAGTGATTACGCTGAAGCGATGCAAGCACCGGAATCATTTCTAGTTTAAGCGTAAAGATATTTCCTGCTGCTCTACCAAAAAGCTCAAAGGATATATCTGAGGAGAAATGGTTACAGAATGCGCTGTGTACTTCATGCCAGTGGAGGTCACCATTTTCAAGCCGTGGTTGAAAGTTCTCGCTGGTGTAGAAATCTTCCACCTCGTTGTGTGAGACGCCGGTCTCTGCGGCTATCTGCCGAAATCCTTTTGTATAATCAAATGACACCAGGACATTGCCAGCGTCTAGAAAGATGAACTGTGGTGGGGGCTTCATTGGGCAGGCTTTTCTCCCTCGCTAAGAAAATCTATCCTTCGCGTATCTGCTTTTTTTGGAGACAATAGATGAATACGCTCAATCGTTACAGTGCAAGAATTACTCAACCACGGGCTCAAGGTGCCTCCCAGGCAATGCTGCTAGGTACTGGCCTGACACCGGAAGACCTGAATAAGCCACAGATCGGTATCGCGAGCATGTGGTACGAAGGCAATACTTGCAATATGCACCTCGATAAACTGGCCGCCGCGGTGCGGGAGGGTGTTTTAGAAACTGGTTGCGTCGGTATGCGGTTTAATACGATCGGTGTGAGTGATGGGATTTCGATGGGTACCGATGGAATGAGCTATTCATTGCCGTCACGGGACATCATTGCGGACTCCATTGAAACCGTCATGCAGGCGCAATGGTACGACGGCCTGGTTGCCATTCCTGGGTGTGATAAGAATATGCCAGGATGCTTGATTGCTATGGGCCGATTGAACCGCCCTGCTCTCATGGTGTACGGCGGTACGATTAAGCCAGGTCATCTTGACGATGGAACAACTCTCGATATTGTCTCAGCATTTCAGTGCTACGGTGAGTACGTTGCCGGTCGTATTGATGACAGTCGGCGTTCTGATATTGTTCAAAAGTCTTGTCCGGGTGCGGGTGCATGCGGGGGTATGTATACCGCGAATACAATGGCAACCGCAATTGAAGCAATGGGAATGGCATTACCAGATACTGCCTCAATTCCGGCCGAAGATAATGCCAAATTGGCTGAGTGCCGCCGTGCCGGTGTTGCATTAAAACATCTACTGGAGCGAGATATCAAGCCTCGAGATATCATGACTCGAGAAGCTTTTGAAAATGCGATGGTCGTTATAATGGCTCTCGGTGGTTCAACCAACGCTGTGCTCCATTTGATTGCCATGGCACGTAGTGTCGATGTGTCACTTGAGCCGTCGGATTTTCAAGCTGTGTCTCAGCGAATACCCTATCTAGCTGATCTGAAGCCGAGCGGGAAATTTGTTCAGGAAGACCTTCACTCTATTGGTGGTACAAGCGGGCTCATGAAATATCTACTTGATAATGGTCTGCTCGATGGCGACTGCCTCACAGTCACAGGAAAAACACTTGCAGAAAACCTGGCTGGTAGCAAAGGTTTGGCCGAGGGTCAGAAAATCATCCAACCAATTGAGAATCCATTGAAGCCCACAGGGCATATCACGATTCTCACTGGTAATCTTGCCCCTGGTACGGCCGTTGCAAAAATTACTGGCAAGGAAGGTTCGCAATTCTCTGGCCCAGCAAAAGTTTTTGATAGTGAAGAAGATATGCTAGCTGCTCTGGAAAACGGTGGTATTTACCGTGGAGATGTTGTGATTATCCGTTATGAAGGACCAAAAGGTGGCCCAGGAATGCCAGAAATGCTGACGCCGACATCAGCGTTAATGGGTGCTGGCCTGGGTGCGGATGTAGCCCTCATCACTGATGGCAGGTTTTCGGGTGGCTCCCACGGTTTTATTGTTGGGCACGTTGTGCCTGAGGCGTTTGAGGGTGGGCCGATCGCCCTTGTTCAGGATGGTGATAAGATCACGATGGATGCTGAAAAAGCGAGTATCCAAGTTGACGTGAGTGACGCTGAACTTTCGCGGCGAAGAAGTCTTTGGGAGCAGCCTGCGGCAAAGTGTGATCGCGGGATCTTAGCCAAATATATTCGCTGTGTAGCTCCCGCTTCGCACGGATGTGTGACTGACGAATAGCACGATCTAGTTCGCGGATAGGACTGGCGTTGGCTGGTACTGTGGTACTTGTGCAACACCCAGTCTGGTTAAGACCTTGTCCAATATTTTCCGTTCCAGCAGGGAGTCCCGCCCAAGTGGAATCCATCCGTCTGTTCGTGTTGGTGTCGCGACAGGTCGTGGCTGATCTCCTACACGCTGGCCGAGTACTGGAAGGGGCGTGCCGTAACGGTACAGCGAGTCGTCATTTCGGAATGTTGCGCCACCAGCGGTAGCATGCATTGGTTTGCGTAAATTCTCCAGTTCTTTTTGGACAGCGACTTCTACTCGCCAACCTCCTGGATCAGGAATGAGTCGGATTGAAGCTATCCGCCGAATAGACTGAAGAGTACTTTCAAGACGCTCATGAAATCCAACCGAGTCACCTCGCCAGGGTTCAAGAAGTGTCGCACCAGTTTGAGGAAACGTGGTGATGAGCCCCTCTGTTGGAATGCCTTGGGCGAAGACAACTCGCTGTTCACTTCGTATTTTGAAAAAGTCATCAGTAACGTTGACAAGCTGACACCATACGACCTCTGCGGCAAGTGGTGGAATGAGTACCGAATTTGATGGCATTGCAAGAGGACTTGGGTATATGGGGCCAGTTGATTCTATGATCGTCCCGGCTGGAAGTGGACTTGTTGGATCATATGGTATTTGTGATGGACCGACTTGCACTGGTGGAGGAAGTGTTTGTTGTGCAGTCACTGGAGAAGTCCAGGCGCACGATAGTAACAGACTTAATGCAATGACAGCACGTGAAAAATGTACGAACATGAAGCACCTTGGAAACGACTCAAACTTCAAAGTGAAGTTGAGCAAGAGTCGTCGAATAGGGCTTCTGACTCAAGGCCAATTTTTTCGTTGGACAAGCTTTTTTTGAAGTGAAGCGGGCGGAGGCTCTCAAAAAAGCGATGAAAGGTAAAACGCCTTGTGTGTGTCTTGAGAGCTCTCGGCTAGATGGAGATTATTCGGCATGTAGTTGAGATGCAAAATCTTCGAATTGAGTGGTGAAATAATTGGTCGAGGTGTGCATGTGATCGCCTTGGGAGATCACCCGCAAGTTTTTCTTCTGAGGAACTCCATTGTCAGAAAGGATTGCTTCGAAATTACGCATTACAGGCCCGTAGGCAATAATTAATTTATGCTCGTCAAGTTGCACTTCAAAAGGGTGCTCAGCGTGTAAGACAGCAATGCTGGTGCAGCCGTCATTGAGAAGGAGATCTTCAAAGTTCCACAGCTGACTTTCCAGGAGGATGCGTTCTATGCCTTCCCGACGATATTCTCTTGGATGACTTTTCCGTTCGTGGGACGATTCAAGAACAACGTCACAGTTATCGCCAAGTGATTCAAGGAGTCCGAGAAACGTTTCAAAGAGTCTCTCACTTGAGACGGCAGCAACAATAGCCGGTACATCTCTACCACTAACAGGATCTTTATAAGAATCATGTCGGTATCCGGCCTCTGGCACGATACCAAGTTGCCATGCTGGTCGTATCGCCTCAGTGAGTGTGAAGTGGCCGTACCGGCGTCTTGCTAGATGCGCTTCAAAAGTTGCTTTATCAGGTCTCGCAAGAGGATATGCGATGTCATCGTCAGCAGGGTTTTTATCAGAATTGTATTGTTCGTAGTGCATGGTGGGGGGAGGCAATGATTGCTTTATGGCGGTAGTAATAGAAAGGATTACGTGTAGTCGGTGTGCCGTGTATGATGGACAGATGAAGAAGACAACAGACAGTTAAACGTAGGTTATGGTTTTTGTCCGCGACGGTTCTCGAGGCAGCACTGCCGCTTAAAAAGTGGTTTTGTGCTGGACGTTTACCGGTTCTTCGGTGTTGCCTGCATAATCCGAACTTCCGGTAGCAGGTGCTTGGGCCGGTTCGGTCCAGATTGTTCGAAGGTTGGCTGCGGTTGCAAAATTTAAATAAGTGTTTGTTGTGGGAGTCGTCCGTGACGTTTGGACACTAAAATTTTGATGGAAAAGTAACATCACTGGAGGCAGGAGAGGTTCATGGAAGGGAAAATTGTTCAAGCTGGAATCACTTTTGATGACGTGCTGCTGATCCCGAGGTTTTCAACGGTTGTGCCGTCGGAGGTCGATGTCAGCACTCGACTGACACGTTCTATCTCGCTGAACCTGCCACTTTTGAGTTCACCAATGGACACAGTGACTGAGAGTGCGATGGCCATCGCGCTTGCACAGGAAGGTGGCTTAGGTGTCATTCATAAGAACCTGTCAATCGAAAGACAGGCAGACGAGGTCGACAAGGTAAAGAGAACAGCGAATGGCATTATCGCTGACCCTGTGACATTGCCGCCAACAGCAACTGTTGCACGTGCACGCGAAGTCATGGCACAGTCGAACATCTCTGGAATACCAATTACAACTTCGGGTGAAAAACTTGTTGGAATAATTACCAAACGTGATCTTCGGTTCCTCGAACACGGAGACACTCCAATTGCCGAAATTATGACTCAGACTGGGCTGGTGACAGCGACTGGCACGGTAACGCTCGATGAGGCAGAAAAAATCCTTATGGCAAATAAGGTTGAGAAGCTGTTGCTGGCAGATAGTAATGGCGTGCTTACGGGCCTCATCACTATTAAAGATATCGATATGCTGAATCGGTTTCCAAACGCCTGTAAAGACAAACAAGGACGATTACGAGTTGGTGCAGCTGTTGGAGTCTTTGATTTTGAAAGAGCAGAAAGTCTTATTTCAAAGGGTGTTGATGTACTTGTCGTTGATTCGGCGCATGGGCATTCGAGTAACGTCATGGAGACTGTCCAGGAAATTAAGAAACGATGGGAGATCCAGGTCATTGCGGGGAATGTGGCAACCCGGGAAGGCTGTCGGGATCTTTTGAAATCTGGCGCAGATGGGATCAAAGTTGGGATAGGTCCTGGGTCGATCTGTACTACACGGGTTATTTCTGGTGTTGGTGTTCCACAGATCTCTGCGGTTTGGGAAGCCTCGCAAGAAGTAGCTGGTACGGATGTTCCGATCATCGCTGATGGAGGGATTCGCTACTCGGGAGACATTACCAAAGCGCTTGCTGCTGGGGCCAACTGTGTCATGGTTGGTGGTTTATTAGCGGGTGTTGCGGAAAGTCCTGGTGAGACCGTGCTTTTTCATGGCCGAACTTTTAAGTCGTACCGTGGCATGGGATCGTTGGGAGCAATGGTTCAGGGTTCGAGTGAGCGTTACCGCCAGAAGCAGGATGGTCGGAGTTCGGACAAGCTTGTTCCAGAGGGTGTGGAAGGCCGAGTGCCTTTCAAAGGCTCTCTGAGCATGTTTGTTTACCAGCTCGTTGGCGGTCTTCGTGCCGGGATGGGCTATTGTGGAACGCAAACAATTGAAGATCTTCGGCGAGATGCCCGATTTATACAGGTATCTGCCGCAACTGTTCGAGAAAGTCATCCTCATGACATTGCAATCACGCATGAAGCGCCTAACTATACTATGGATTCAGACGATTAGAGTAAAATCACTTATGCGTGGTTTTGTGGTGTGGTTGATGGCGGCACTCGCCGGTAGTATTGGGATCAGTGGCATAGCAACTGCAGCAGGCTGGCAGGATTTTTCACAAGACGCAAAGTCCGCTGTCAGAAATGCCGTGTTTACCAAGAGCGAGGCCGTTCATGAGTCAGCACATCAAGTGACGGATGCAGACAGCTCTCCCGTGCTTGAAAAAGACATTCGGCTCACGTCATCCGGGATTCCCAGTAACTGCTTCGATATGGCAGATGATTGTCAGGAGGAGCTCGACAAGTTGCGAGCTGATACGCTGGCCTCGATTAATTTAGACATCCATGTCACAGGTGTAGCAGGAGATGATTTTCCCTGTGAATGTCGTCTTGAGGGTGAGGATTGGGAGCCCCGTCAGTTTGCGAATACGACTATGACGTGGAAAGCCGCTGGGTATTGCCACAAACCACTTTATTTTGAGCAGGTGGACTATGAGCGATATGGCCATGCGGCACATCCAGTCGCTGCTCCTTTCTTCTCGGCAGGTCACTTCTTTGTCTCGGCTGCGTTTCTCCCGTATAAAATGGGTGTCGAATTACCTTGGGAGTGCGTCTATCCTCTTGGCTACTATAGGCCAGGTGATTGTGCACCGTGGACGGTACCTGCTCCAGCTATGAGTCTTCGGGGCGCTGCTCTGGAGGCAGCTGCTCTGACTGGTGCCTATTTCATCCTGCCCTTCCCCGGCCCGGGGTTCTAGTATGAGCTGTGTACTTAGTTTTTTGTTACCGTAGCCAAGTATGCATAGCGACTGTGGATTGACTGGAATTCAACCGTACAGCCCTTTTGTTGCTTCATTGCGGATATGGCTTGGTGTAGTTCGGGGCGGTAGTGAACGTGGAAGAGCGACAGCCACTTTTTTAAGCCTCGGGCAAAAAGCGCTGGCAGGTCGCCCTGATCCCAGAAGTCTACAATCAAAAGTTTGCCACCTGGTTTCAGATTAACAAAAGCGGCCTCGAGCGCTCCTGGCCACGTCGGCACCATAGAGAGGCAATAGGAAAAGAAAATGGTGTCGAATGCTTCTTCACGGCCAAACATTTTCACTCCATCAAGCTCTTCTGCCAGGCCTTGTCGAAGCATGATGGGAGGATTGCCGTTCCGTGGCAGCGCTGCAGAAGCAATGCTATGGCTAGCAGTTTCAAGCATCTCGTGAGAGGCGTCGAGCCCATACAGCGCACCCGTGGATCGTCTTTTGCCAAGCTTGATTAAATTGCGAGCGGTACCACAGCCAACTTCGAGTGTTGCGTTGTTTGGTCCAGTCACGACCTTTTCAAGCAGTTGGTCTCTGCCAAGAAGATAGTACCGTCGTGTTAGGTCGTATATGTGCCTTGTGAAATGGTACATGCTGTCCATTGCGACAGCTTGGTCATGTCCCTCGGACAACTTGTTATTGGATGAAGAAATCGGTGGTTGGTGCGTTGGATCAGGTTCCAAAATATCAGTCATTACATTTCCGTAGCAGCAACCTTGTTGTAAATATGGAACATACCGTATATCGCTGAACGGTCCTGTTCATGGAGTCGGCGTGACTCTTCCGGGTTGCTGTGAAATTGAGCAGCGGTCTCCGGTGAGAAGGCCTCGTCGACTGGTGATTTTTCACCAGCAGTTCGAAAGATGACACGTGTGTCACTTGCACCGACCTTTGCAATGAGGCTCCACAATTCATCGATCACTCCTGGCGGCATCCAGTCTTGACTATCGAGTAGAATAAACCCATTGAGTGAATTCGGCTTGGCATTTTTCAGGTAGTCTCCAAGCGATGCAACGTGTGTTTCAACTCGGTCCACCATTTCACGGAGCGTCTGGTAATTTTCTTCTTTGAGATAGTCCGGCAGCGCTTTTCGATGTTCGTGGTCATACCGCCTTCCAAATGCTTGCCATGTGAAATAATTATCCTCCAATGAAAATCCACAGGCGAGGCGACGAATACGTTGCTTGTAAGTATCAAAAAGTTTCTGTCCACTGCCACCAGATTCTTCGAGCATTGCGGCGTGCTGGCTTGGTGGAATGCCGAGACTATAAACAGCTACGGGTTGCCTGCCCAGCCATCGCACAAGCCGATTGTTGAATAACGGCCCAAAGTACTCGTCAAAAATCTGTTCCTGCTCAGCGATTGAATGAGCACCGAGAAGTTTGGCCGGATCTCTGCCCATGCGGCGAGCAAGACCGTGTGTGACCCGAAAAAATTGTCCAAGTTTGGCTTGGTTATACAGTCCACGTTTAAAGTAACTGATTCGTTTTGGGCCGACAGTCTTTCCTGGCCAGTCACTTGATTCCCAAAAGGCACGTGTTTCAGGATCGAGACGGTCACGTATGTATTTCTGGTAGACAGCAATGTTGTCTTTGTGTTGACCATAGCCAAAAAAATTATAAAAAGTTTCGTAGTCGGGGAGATATTTAACAGCTGCAAGTTTGAGCCGTGTGAGGCACATGTGATTTGCGTTAAGATCGACTGCAACAATCTTCTTTGGTTTGTGAATGAGGTAATTTAAGAGAAAGTAAATTATCGTTTTGTAGGTATTGTATAGGGACGTCTACGTCGACATACTCGAAGAAGTTTTCGATATTTTTATACTCTTTTAGATCGATTTTGAAATTATATCGATTCAAAGTGCCATGCAGTGTTCCTTCTGGTCCATTAAAGTCCTGTAATCCAAGACGTAGTGTGGCATACTTAAGTTGTTTTTTATCAATATTTGCTATGTTAATCTGTAACTTTGGGTTACTGCTAAGTTGGAGTACAGTTTGATCACCATAGTAGGAATTTTGTACTACTTTTTCGCTAGTTTTTTCAGGATTTAACGTTTGTATCTCTATAACTGCAGTCTCACTGTTTGGGAGGGTTAAAGGTTCTTTGGTCTCTAAAGAACCGCGAGCTAATTGAAAGCTTCCATTGCGATAGGTAGGATGCCTGTAGTGAATAGATACGATTTTATTTTCATCAGATAATAACAATTCTGGCTTTAAATGTAGGATCCCGCCCGTTTGATTGTTAACTGCTATGTATATAGTATTACCCTGCTTCCAAGCGAGCTGGTGTGCTTTTGGGTGTATCTGATTTGTCTGTAAATATTGACCACCTACGACTTCCCATAAGTCTAGAAAGTATGCATTTTTAGTGAGCTCAAAATCTCCTTCTTCATTTTGTCTCACAAGTGCGAAACCGGACTCTGGCTCCCAATGCATGTAACCTAAAAGAAAGGGTACAGTCATTGCAAAATCTGCCGGTCGCTGCATAAATTGAATCATAAAACTACTATAGTTACAGACCCGTAACCAGTAGTCTATCTCCCTAGTTCCGCCTGCTAGAGTACCATATTCTGTAACTAAAAGTGGCTTTATATTATCGGTGTTACGCATGTGCGCTTGGAGCAAGTCGAGGACGCAATCAAGACGACCTTGAAGCCAATCTTCATAGCTCCCGTCTTCACTTTTTGTACGTGCATCAAAACTAGATGTGACGCCTTTATCGTAAAAATGATGGGAATAAAAATCCAAATCATTACGAGTTACTTGCATGAACTTCTTGTGGTTTTTCCAGACCTTAAAAGCGGGCCTGCCCATCTCCATCCTTGGCCATGCAGAAGCAGGTCCTCCAACTTTAATTGCTGGGTCGACCTTTTTGATAGCTTGGGAGACCTTATTGTGAAAATCGCCCAACAGTGACCAGCTTGAATAATCACTACTAGCATGGTAGGTCCATTCATGAGTTATATCCGATTCGTTTTTTACCTCCCAATAGTTTGCGCTTCGACCACTGTCTTGAATTTCATCGTTTATATAGGCAGCGGCTAATTCAGCTGCTGCCTCAAATGCAGTAACCTTTGGTGTTCCAAGGACGTTTTTTTCTCCAGAGATATTAGCAGCCATGAAGCTTGGCCAAATGTTGAAGCACTGAGCAAATTTTAGGGTTGGATCTACGTCTTCGTAGTGATCAAAAACGCGTAAATCAAAAATTGATAAATCTGCATATCCGGGCCGCTCGCGATCTTCTCGTAGTTTTGGTTCGGTGTATGCTCCATGGCGAGTTTCTAACTCATAAGCGAGTTTGACCATTTGTCTTCCTGCAAAGAAGCCCTTCTTTGCGAAGTAGTCTTCCATATTAGAGCGATCACGTCCTGGAGAAAAGTATAGCCTAAAGAAGCGCTCTTTAGGGAGTGTGATGACTCCATCGAAAGAAATTATTTTTTTCGGATCGACTATAATTGATGCGTATAAGGATGGTTGTGATCCTTCAGCTAAGCTAAAGGAGCTAGCATCAAACGTGGAATTAATTCCTTCTAAAGAAACTAAGCGAATACCAGTAATTACGGCTTCCCCTTCAAGTATAATTGTTTGATTTTGCGCTGTCCAATCGGCATATAGATTGCCGGGAATCTGTATACGAAGATAAGTTTGTTGCTGTGGGTTGGTATATATATTTCCGCCAGCGACTTTGTAAGCTATTGATTTTATTCTATCTAATTGCTCCCCTTGTATTTCTATGTAGGAAAATTTTCGTACCTGTGGTGCCAGTAGAGAAGCTATTGTAATTGGGGTCTTACCTTGAATGTTTTTACGTCCCGAGTAAATTTCAACTTCTGTTAGAATTGATTCTCTTGAGTTTGCTTGTGTCCTAGTCTTAGCATCAAATTTTTGTACGACATCTGACCATAACTGATCATGTAAATCACGTTCTCTTTCGATGTCAGTGTTCGCTATACAAGTGTAGGATGCGGTTACTAGACTACAAATAATAAGGCTGCACCTAGCGTGACTACAGATAGCACTTTTAAGATTAATTTTTATAGGATGCATTATCGATCAACTCTAAGAGCCATAGTAGCGACTTTTTCTGAGCTTAAATTAGTTGAATTTTTGCCCGCTGCGATAGGTTGCTGGTGATTCCACACGTCCGCAGAGATTGTGACGGTGCCTGATTTATGGCCTTTAACGATACCAAACTTGTCTACTGTTGCAATGGTTGGATCACTGCTGCTCCAGATTATGTTCGATTGAGTAGCATCCGCTGGATCTACA
>CAJXFK010000030.1 GCA_913052575.1 uncultured Planctomycetaceae bacterium | reverse complement strand
ATGACCGCCAACACTTCCACCACCAACAGATGGTGCGCTACCACCGCCACCACCACCAGAGCTAAATTTCTGTGATTTTATTGTGGCTAATTGCATTGCACCTGTAGCGGCAACTCTAGCGGCTTGACCATAGTTTTGCTCGGAAACAGCTTTTGTTATACCTTTAGCTGTGTCCATTACAGTTTCGCCAATGTTTAATGCTTTACTTATCTTAAACATCTTTTCACTACCGCTACCGAACGCAGTTGCTAAGCCGCCTAAGAATTTTACATTCTTTTTAAGTGAGGCTAATCGACCCTTTTCCTCTACCTTATCTTTTTCCGTCAATTTAGAAACTATTTTCATAGACCTTTCTAATTCAACAAGAATATTTTCAACTACTTGATATGAATTTTTAGACAAACTCGAAGATTGTTCTGTATTTGAATAGCCTTTAATAGCCTTTGATTTATTAATAAACATTTGGTATTATACTATTATGTTAGATGGTAATTTATCAACTTTAACTAATTTCACTAAAGTATCTCCTTATAATAAAGTAGATACTGCAAATGCTATGCCAATAAATCAGCGTAGAACCGTGGATGCAGTTCAGAATAATTTAAGATCTAAAGAATACGTTCAAAAGCATGTGGAGAACGTGCTGCATGGGACAATCCAACGTGTTACACGCATCGAAGTCGATTATGCAGATGGCAATAGGCAGGTGCTGAAATCACTGGCGAGTAGTGAAGATGGTGTCGTTGTTGCTATTCCCGCTGATACAAACCCAGTTGATGCGATCGCTGGTACGTTACAGGCATTTCACGAAGCGTCTCCCTCACAAGATAATGTCATTGTTCTGTTCGGGCCGGAACAGCAGCGGCAGGATTTATGGAGGCGGTGGCTTCGAGAGAAGCAACTTGATTTCGACGTGGTTGGGGTTCCTGAATGATAAAGAAAACTGAATGATGAAAAGAAACAGCATAATGAAAAGATTAGTATGACGAAGAAGCCAGTCTTTGCCCTCGTCGGTGCCGTGAATCACGGCAAATCGAGTATCGCGGCGACCCTTGTCGAGCAGGGGAATATAGGTGTAAGTGCTGACCCTGGCATGACTCAGGTGTGCCAAAAGATTGAGCATCACTCCAGTGAGTTTGTGCTGTGGGATACGCCTGGATTTCAAGATCCGCGAACCATGCTTGCTGAACTTGGGTCCCAGTTATCAGAGGCGAGAAAGCCACTCGCAGTGCTGCAGCAGTTTTTTGAAAAGTATGCATCAACCAATACGTTCGAAGCGGAACGGGAGGTTTGTAAGGTTCTTCAGGATGAGCCTGCGATCTTGTATGTCATTGATTCATCGAAGCCGCTGCGGAAGATCCATGAGGCCGAGATGGAACTGCTCATGCTTACCGGACTTCCACGGCTTGCCATATTGAATCCTACGGCATTCCCAGAACACGAGGAAGAGTGGCGAGCAAAACTCGGTCAACGATTCGGAGCGGTTACTGCATTCAATGCACATGAAGCAAGTGCCCATGATCGCGTAGCACTTGTGCGTACCTTGGCTACGGTTGTTGATAAATGGCGAGATGCTCTGTCAAAAATTGCTGATGAAATTGAAAGTGACTGGGCACATCGTGTGAACGAGTCAGCACATATCATTGTAGATCTGGTAGCAAAAAGTATCGGACATACTCGCAGCGTCAAGGTTGCACCTGGAGAAGATAAGCAACCGCTCATCGATGCTGCAAAGCGTGGGTTTCACGCAGATCTACAGCAGAAAGAACGAGTTTTACACAGTAAGCTTCAGTCACTTTTTCTGCATGACAAAGTTGGGCTGGCAGACAAGGTGGAACTCACGTACCTCAATGATCTTTTTAGTAGTGAAACCTGGCAGGTGTTTGGATTGCCATGGTGGGCACTTCTATCCGGTGGTGTTTCTGTGGGAGCGGTGGTTGGGGGTACGACTGGTGCAAAAATTGGGGCGGGCGGTGAAGTTGCCATGCCCTCTGGTATTCCTTTTACTGTCGGAGCCCTTGCCGGTGTGCTCGTTGGTGGAGTGGGCGGCGGTGTCGGTGCCATGTATTGGGGGAAGTCCGTTGCCCAGCCAGCGGTCACTGAGGGAGAGAAGCCATCGACTCTGACAGCGATGCCGCAGTCGTTTTTACGCAATACATTTGGATACCTTTCCCAGACAGGCACCACAATCACCATTGGTCCGATACAAGGAAAAAACTTTGCATATGTACTGATTGATCGAGCGATCGGACTTGTGACCCACCTTGCGCATCGAACTCATGCTGTCAGTGGCATAGAGACTCTTCATGCTGCTGACATAAAGCGGGAGCTAGATTCCCGGAATGCCTCTGCAGACCACTGGCCTAAGAGTCTCACCACGTGTTGCGAAATATTCCTTGAAAAGACACGAAAGAAGATAGCAACACCTGTCGATCTGGAGGCTTTTGAAAATAAACTCGGCCAACATATCCACAAGGTAGTGGAAGGCTAGGTTGTTCACTGCAGCCAGTATTACGGTGTTATTGTTGGGCGTTCAATGACAGGGAACGAAATCAGAGCACGCCATACATCGCTGCAATGCCAATAACAAAGATGAGTCCCAGAACACCAATCAGGGTTTCTTGTACCGTCCACGTTTTCAGTGTCTCGCCGACGGATAGCCCAAGAAACTTTCCAACGAGCCAGAAGCCCGAGTCATTCACGTGAGAGGCAATCGATGCTCCCGATGCAATTGCTATGGTTACAAGTGCAGCAAACGGTTCGGGCTGGCCTGCGGCTATGACAAGTGGTGCAACCAGCCCAGCAGCTGTAATCATGGCGACGGTTGCTGAACCTTGTAAAACACGAATGATAGCGGCCACCACCCATGCAAGGACAACCGTAGGAAGTGCTGCCGCTGTGAGCGATGAGGCAACAGCATCACCTGCTCCAGAATCAATGAGTACCTGTTTGAACACACCACCGGCTCCGGTCACAAGCAGGATTACCCCGGCTGGCTCAAGTGCCCGTTCAGCAATTCGCTGTACATCCTCAGCAGGCATTCCGAGTCGCTTGCCGAGGAAATAAAATGCTGCAAGTGTTGCAATCAACAGTGCTGTAAACGGATGGCCTACGAGCTTGATCCAGAGTGCAGCCGGTGACTCTTCACCAAGAGTGGCTCGTGAAGCTGTTTCACTGACAATGAGGACGAGTGGTAACAGAAGTAATGCGACAACAATTCCAAGGTGCGGGGACTTTCGCTGTGGAGCTGGTGCATCGGGTGGTATGTCGAGGGGAACATTCCCCGAGGCAACCTTTGACAAGACCTGCGAAGCAAAGATAGCTGTGATAATAAGTGTTGGAAGGCCAGCGGCAATGCCAACAGTAATGACCCAGCCGAGATCAGCGCCAAGCATCGCGGCGACGGCCGTTGGCCCTGGAGTTGGTGGAACGAAGGCGTGTGTCACAGCCATGCCTACAAGCATGGGAAGGGCAAACTTTGTCACCGGTTGTCCGGTTCGTTTCGCAGCAGCGACAGCCAACGGCAGCAGCATGACAAGGGCGACGTCGAGGAACACAGGGATACAGACAAGAAACCCAACAAGTCCGAGCGCAAGTGCTGCCTGCTGTGGACCGAAAATTTTTACTAGTCTGTCAGCAAGTTTCTCCGCGCCACCAGACTGTTCGAGCATCATGCCGAAGATGGAACCAAGCCCAACTACAACAGCGACAAAGCCAAGTGTATTCCCCATGCCTGATGTCATTGACTGAATTACGGCGTCTGGCGACATGCCTGCTGCAAGACCGACTCCAATAGAAGCCGCTAGGAGCGCAACAAATGGGTGTATCTTCAACCACATCACTGCTGTGATGAGTGCAGCGATGCCAACGGTGACGACAAGGACGAGATACCACGATTCCATTTGTTTCTTTCCCCGGCGAGATGGTAATGGGTCCTCCCATTGATCTACTGGAGAGCGTACCATGTGGATCAACATGAAAGCACTCCTTCTTACTTCTCCGAGTTCACTGATGTTTACGGACATTGAGACACCCCAGCCGGCTGCTGGCGATGTCCGGGTGAAAATCGCTGCATGCGGTATCTGTGGAAGTGACGTTCATGGCTATACCGGGTCAACTGGCCGTCGTGTTCCGCCGCTTGTAATGGGGCACGAGGCTGCAGGCACCATCGATGCTGTTGGGCCAGATGTGTCGGGCGAGATGATAGGTCAGCGCGTGGCCCTTGATTCAACCGTATTTTGTAGCGAGTGTGAGTTCTGTCGGAACGGGCAGGAAAATCTCTGTACCGATCGACAGGTCCTCGGGGTGTCATGTGATGCCTATCGTCGGCACGGCTGTTTTGCAGAATATGTCATTGTTCCAAAACGGTGTGTCTATCCACTGCCAGATCACATGGATTTTATTGCTGCGTCACTGCTTGAACCGCTTACGATTGGTCTGCAGGCAGTGCGACTTGGCAATGCGGGGCCAACAACACGGTCTGCTGTGGTTGTTGGCGCCGGCACGATTGGGCTGGCGATCGTTGCAGCTCTTAAGGCATATGGTGTCCAACGAATTGCTGCAGTTGACCTTGATGCAGGAAGGTTGAAAGAAGCGAAGGATCTGGGTGCTGATGACGTCTTTGATGCAGCACAAGTGAACCCGAAGCAGCTTACTGAGTGGGGCGCGTCGTCGGTGGATACAGATGGGGCTGACATGGTTCTTGAAGCCGTCGGTGCGGCGGCCTCAGTCAATACTGCGATTCATGCAGTCACTCGAGGTGGCACTGTAGTGCTTGTCGGCAATGTCTCACCAGCCGTAGAGATTCCCTTGCAAACAATTGTGACTCGGCAAATTCGGTTGCAGGGGTCATGTGCATCAGCGGGGTGCTATCCAGAAGCCATCAGATTTGCTGCCTCGGGTAAAGTCGATCTGTCTCGTTTTGTGAGTCGTGTCGCCCCACTTGCCGAAGGCGCTGGCTGGTTTGAACGACTGCATAATCGTGAAACAGGCCTTCTTAAAGTCGTACTACAGCCATCGGAACCATAGAAGGAATATGTCTATGACACTCTTTGATCTCACAGGCCGCCGTGCACTTGTTTCGGGAGCAAGCCGAGGGCTGGGGTTGCAGATGGCAGGCGCACTCGCTCGGGCTGGAGCTGATTTGGTGATTACGGCGAGAGATGTTGCAGCACTTGAAGAACCACGTCGGGAGCTCGAAACGCACGGGCATCAGGTCGATGTGGTAGCGCTTGATCTGCAACACGAAGACAGCATCTGCGAGGCCGTCGAAAAAGCCACGGCGTCTGGTTCTCTGGATATCCTGCTGAATAATGCAGGGTGTAATATCCGGAAACCGGCAATGGATGTGCGATGGGAAGATTGGAATACGATACTCGATACAAATCTACGTGGCATGTTTTTTATGACGCAACGTGTTGTGCGGTTTATGCTGCCACGAAAAACTGGTCGTGTGATCAATATTGGTAGTGTGACAAGTGTATTTGGGTACGCTGGCCTCGGGCCTTATTGTGCGAGCCGTGGCGGTGTCAAACAGCTGACCATGAGTATGGCTGATGAGTTCGGTCCACATGGCATCACAGTCAACTGCCTTGCGCCAGGTTGGTTTCGGACGGCTCAAAATGATGTGCTTTACCAGGACAAGGAATGGCTTGAATATCTGGTTGACCGTATTCCATTGCGGCGACCAGGGACGGCAGAAGATCTCGATGGGGCGGTCGTGTTTCTTGCGTCTGATGCGAGTAACTACATTACTGGACAAACCCTTTTGGTCGATGGCGGAATCTCAACGGGTGCAACCCGGGCAATGCCGAAAAGGAACGGGTAGGGTTCGGTTTTTTGTCGGATGTTTATTGCCGAGCAGCCTTGTCTTGGAATGACAGAGGTGGACTTGGATTTTAATAGCAGGTCGTTGCGTCAGGGTGAAGGTTCCTTCCGCGATTCATGTCAGGTGACTTGCCTGTAAATGAATTTTCTGAAAATGTCCTAGACGTGTAGCTGGTGGACTTTTTGTCTGGAAAATGTCCTGATTGGTCTGGCTATGCCGACCAGACGTTCGCCGCTGGGTTTGTTCTGCTATTACGATATGTGGAACAGGATAGATTTAGAAGGTATCTTTAAGGGTCAGTCCTCGTCGCCACTTACTTACATCAACTGTGCTTATGTCAACTCATCTGAAAAAGTTGTTGCCGATTTTTTTCGTAGCAATAAGCATGTTGATGTGCATTCCCCGTTGGAGTCGTGCTGCAGAACCCCAAGCACAGGTGACAACTGCAAATCGTATTGGATTGCCGAGATCACAACAGGAGTTGCCACCACCGCCCCCTGTGCCACATCCGCTTGTGCCTGCTATGCAGTTAGCCGGTGAGTCGTATGTGTTTCTTCGAGATCAGGTGTCTGATTACTCATGTGGCATTGTGAAGCAAGAACGAATCGATGGTCGCCTTAAGCCGATGGAATTTATCAGTGCGAAGGTTCGCCATCAAAGAGTTGTCAACGGCCGCCAGGCCCAGCGAGCTTCGATCTATCTTCGCTTTCTCGGGCCCGAAGATATGGCGGATCGAGAAGTGTTGTGGGTTGAAGGAACCAACGGTGGGAAGATGGTTGTACGTCGGGGCGGAACACGTTTCCAGTATTTAACACTAGAACTTGATCCTGCAGGTGATGCAGCACTTCAATACAGTCGATATCCGACAAGCGAGAGTGGCATGATCAACATGGTCCGTAAACTCATTGATGTTGGTACTGCCGACATGCAGTACGGAGAATGTGAAGTCGAGATATTCGAGGATGTGAAAGTCGATAACCGTCCTTGCAAGTGCGTGCAGGTTGTACATCCGCGACGACGTTCTGTTTTTCTTTTCAATGTTGTACGGATCTTCATCGATAACGAATTTCCTGTACCAGTTCGGTATGAGGCATATGATTGGCCTGTCTCTGATTCAGAACCGCCACCCTTAATTGAAGAATATACTTTCCGAAACATTCGACTGAATGTCGGCTTCTCGGACTCTGAGTTTCAGCGGAATTATAGTGAATATAAATTCCGCCCTCGTTGAGGCTGCTTGGTAGCGTTCCCAAACGGTTTAATGTCCATTTATGTTTCGTGAAGATGTGCTGGAAATTATATCTGCTGCGGTAAAGGGATTACGACAAGCATGGCGGCACCTGTTTGTCGCAGACCTGCTTTTCAAACTGCTCACAATTGTTGTTTTGGTACCGCTGGTCGTAGGTTTGTTAAACGTTCTCCTCTGGGTTACGGAACGGGGAACGCTGACGGATATAGACGTCGTGTTTTTTCTGCTCACGCCAGTGGGCGCCGTGGGCGTATTTCTAGTTTTAGCTGTCTGGTTAGGCATTACGGCGGTCGAACAGGCGACACTGCTCACCCTGCTTGTTGCTGGAGAAGACGGGAAGGGGAGTGTCCTTGCTGCGACACGTTGGGCTTTTCGAAACAGCGCATCAATAGTCAACCTTATGTGCCGTCTTGTGGGTTCGGTTGTGGCTGTGAGTACGCCGGGATTCGTGGGTGCTGGACTTGTAGCGTGGTGTTTGTTGGGAAAGCACGACATCAATTTCTATCTCACTGAAAAACCCCCAGAGTTTTTGTTTGTAGTTGGTGTTGGGATGGTGCTTGTTGCTGGGCTCACTGGGGTCTTACTTCGCCTTGTTTCTGGTTGGTTTTTAGCGGTTCCGCTTCTCATGTTCGAAGGAGTGAGTCCCCGCGATGCACTTCTCGGTAGTTGGAAGCGGCTCGCAGGAAGTCATTGGGTTGTGCTTGCAGTTCTAGGCAGTTGGATCGCGACTGTGTTACTCGTTACCGGTGTGAGCACTGCGTGCCTTATTCATGGAGCAGGATTGGTTGTGCCGCTGGCAAGCCACACCCTGCCCGGTACCATTTTTGCCGTTGGACTTACGACGCTGTTCTGGGCAGGTATGAATCTTGTGATTCAGTTGTTTGCTACTGTCGTGTTTGCTTTACTGTTGTATAGCACGTGGCAGAAATATGACGGTGTCGTGGCGAGTAGTCAGAGAGCACTGTTTGTATGCATGACTGGCCGGCAGCACCAGTTTCAACGAAATGTGTGGTTAATTCTATTCGCAGTATGTGTTTGTGTTGGCGCGGCCGTTCTCATTGGGTCTTCGGTAGCAACAAACATTTCCTTTGACAACAGTATTGATATTATTGGTCATCGGGGAGCTGGTGGCATTGCGCCGGAAAATACACTGGCTGCAATTGAAAAAGCAATTCATGCTGGAGCGCAATGGGTGGAAATCGATGTACAGGAAACAATCGATGGCGAGGTGGTTGTCATCCATGATAGTGACCTAATGAAAGTTGCCGGAGTTGACCTGAAAGTATGGGAGGCAACCAGAGACCAGATAACAGCCGTTGATATTGGAAGTTCTTTTAACCCTCGGTTTCATAATGCGCGAGTTCCAACACTTCAAGAGGTGTTGAGCATCTGCAAAGGACGGATGGGTATTATTATTGAATTGAAGTCATATGGGCATGGTCAGATGCTCGAACAACGGGTGATTGATCTTGTAGAAGCTGCAGGGAGTGAACGTGAAGTGCAATGCATGTCCTTGAGCGCAGAGGTTGTTGCTCGACTGAAGGAGTTACGGCCAGATTGGCCAGCAGGGCTCCTATTGTCACTGGCGGTCGGTGATGTAAAGAATATTAAGGCAGACTTTCTTGCGGTGAATGCACGATTCGCAACGCGGCAAATGGTTGAAAGAGCACATGATGGGGGAAAACTTTTGTATGCGTGGACCTGCAATGACCCGGTGTCTGTTTCAAGTCTGGTTGGGCGTGGTGTCGATGGTGTCATCACTGACTTTCCGGGAATGGCCCGAAAGGTGCTTGAGCAGCGTGCTGAATTGAGCCTTGTGCAGCGTTTGTGTGTTGAATTAGCTGAGACTCTTGAGGTGCAGCCGCGAATCGTTCAGCAGTAGTTTACGAATGCTATTCCGGAGATTCATGGTTGAGTGCTGTACGAATGCTTTCACGAGCGTCTCGCCACCGACTTTTGATAGTCCTCACGGAGCACCCGACAAGACGTGCTACGGTTTTCTGGTCGGCTCCGAGATACCAGACGAATTGAAAGACCTCACGTTGTTCAGCGGGTAATAGTTCGATTGCTTCATGAAAGCGACTCCAGCGATCAACCGTGGTTTGTGTATCAGTGTGTTTGTTTTGTGGATGGTGGGAGTTTGAGTGGTCATCAATCGCATGGTAGCCAGTGGCATGGTTAGCACTAAAAGACATCGGTCCAGCATGATGGCGAGCCAGGTCGATCAATTCTCTGTGAATCTGCGTTGCGGCCAACGCAAAAATTTCTCTAGGTGATTCAAGCGATACCTGCCCGAGGCATCTGTAGAGACGCAGGCTTGCATTTTGAAAGACATCATCTGTGTCTTCCCATCGTTTCACAGCAGGGTAGCCTCGGAGCATTCTTCGCGTCAGAAGGCGCAGTCGTTCGCTGCACAACTCAAGGATTCGCGCGCGGGCCGTATCGTCACCAGCTGCAAGATCACGAAAACAGGCCTCAACGGTTTGGGAAAGAGGGGTGTCATCCATGGAGTCATCTCATTCTTTTTGGTCTTCCCGTCAGGTTCGGCCCAACCAATATACCATCACAATAACCGACAATTTCTAGCTCGGTCATATCCTGCTCGAATATTTTGCCCCTGTTGGCTGCAGTTCTCGCTTTAAGTAATAGAGGCGGGTGTTGAAACGTCGCCAAAACAATCTTTCACATTGTTAGGCACAGTTATGCCGGAATTACCCGACTGGGAAAAAGATCATGAGGTATGGGAATTTCATCAGATGCGAACAGACGCAGAATTGCTTGGGCTTGATTGTATGCGTGAGGAAGCCTTGACGTCTTCACAGATTGTACTTGCTGCAAGGATACAGCTTCGAAAATTACGACGTGAATTAAGCGTTGCGCTGGCGTATACACATTTGTCAGAGGACACATTAGATGAACAGGAGCCCAACTCGCGCGTACAGCCTGCCCACGTCTGGAGAAAGATTCGCAAGGTTCAGGCATCGAGGGATAGGCTTCTACTGCTGTATAAGCGTGCTCATGCCGATGAAGTCAGTGGTTCATACAGGAATTAGTCAGACCGAATTGTTCATTTTAGCCGAGTAACGCGGTACAACACAAGGATGAGTGTTGTGCATAGACATGGCCTCGTCGACGTTCTTTTTACTGGTCATGATGAAACATTTGGTTTATGTAAAGACCAACAAAAAGCTCCGCAGTTTGAGGTCGATGCAGGTGCTGATATTGGTGGAGCCACGATCGTTCGACAGCTAGCGATCGGTGGTATGGGGCAGGTGTACGAAGCGCGTCAGCATGCACCGATTCGACGTGTTGCAGTTAAGTTTCTTCGGGGATGCGGAGATAGCTCTGGCCGCCAACGCCTTCTTGAAGAAGCGGCGTTACTCGCACATGTGAAACACGTTCATATTGCTCATGTCTACACGGTTGGAAACTACAGGGTACATGCTGAGACGTATCAATGGATCATGATGGAGTTGGTTGAGAATGCATGTTCTATATCTGAGTATGCAGAAAAAGGGAATCTGTCATTGGTCAAACGAGTACACCTTGTTCTGGACGCCGTTGACGCCATTGCTGCTGCCCATTCGAAGGGAATTATTCATCTTGATATCAAGGCGGCAAACGTTCTGGTGGCAGACGATGGGGTCGTGAAGGTCATTGACTTTGGAATTGGTCGAATGCTCACGGAAACACGTAATAACGAGCACAAGGTTGGTGAAGTACGTGGGACACCAGCCTGTATGAGCCCGGAGCAGCGGGCTGGTCTTGATGAACTGATCGATGCTCGCTCGGATATTTATGGCATGGGTTTGTTGTGTATCGAATTATTTACCCACTATTCTGTTCGGGCAGCGAGTCAACAAAGCGTTGTTGATATATGTGAAAAGCACCTCATTGAGCATGGTACAGAACATATTTCACGAGCAGCAGTGAAAGATCTCTGTGCTGTGCTCGCACGGTGTGTCGAACCGTGTCCTGACAGACGTTTTTCGACAATGATGGAAGTCAAGCAAGAGCTTATGCGTTGGGTTGAAGGGAAGCCTGTTGCCTGCCGGCAGCCAAGTTCTTTTGAAGCGATCTGCCGTTTGATTGCTCGCCAGAAACTTTGGGCCGGCTGTGTCTTTGTATTTTTGGCAACAATTATTGCAGCAGGGTGCGGCATTGGGTGGTTCGCAATCAATGCTGTTGCATCCCAGAAAAAAGCTATTGAGGCAGCCAATGTAGCTCATGGAACACTTGCTGGCTCCCTGCTACGCCAGGCATTTTCTGCAGGACGAGAGCATCATACGAGGCTCTCAAGAGACTTATTGAAGCAGCGGGATGACGTGCTTGTTCGGCTCGATGGTCACAGACCACCAATGGTTTTGAAACCCGAAAGTCTTGCTATTCGTTCATTGCGAGCCAAGCTCGATGAGGCCTGTTCGGTATGGCGGAGTCAGAGTGAGTCGATCACCGCTGTGGCAGTCGCTTCCACAGCGGACATGGCGATAACGGCAAGTCAGGATGGCCGAGTCTCTATTTTTACGCTGGAATCAGGGCAGTTAAAACACCTGCCAAATTTTCGTTATGAGGCTGGGAGTCGTCCGTGGACTGTTGCTTTGTGCGCAGACGGTCAGGTTGCTGTCGTGGGGTGTGATAATGGAACAATACATGTTGTGGATGTGAAAACAGGCAAAGCCATTGGTGTTCGTTCTGACAGCAAAGGGCCCGTATACGGGATAGTTGCATTACCGTCTGGTGCAGGGTTTCTCAGTGCTGGACGAGAAGGAGTCCTACGTCAGTGGCCTCTTCACGGCCCGCTTGAGCCGGCAGTCATCACATCTTTCGACACAACAGTCTACGGAATCGATCAGTCGCCAGATGGCACGAAGATTGCACTTGGTCTGCGGGATAGTACCGTACGTGTATGGAACCGAAAGACTAGTCAGCAACAGATTCTTCACGGTCATGAAAAACGTGTTTTCTCTGTCAGTTTTTCTGACGATAGTCAATCCGTAGCTTCAGCATCAGAAGATCAGACGGTCAGGGTCTGGAACCTTGAAACATCTACTCAACGGGTGTGTTTGAATCACCCAAACCGTGTAAATGCGGTTCATTTTAGTGGCGTGGGTCGAGTTGCTAGTGCGACTGCAGATCAGGTGCTTCGTGTCTGGAGCCTGGATAGTACGAGATCGCCAAGAATTCTTCATGGTCACCAGAGAGGCATCTGGTCGCTGGACTCTGCCGGGGGTAATCGGTTTATCACAGGATCAGCAGATGGAACCGTCCGATACTGGAGCGATACGGCTGATTCACAGCCTCGATTCATCATTAATGCGCAGGTACGAACAACAAGCCTGTCACCGGATGGAAGGTTTCTCGCAGTGGGCAGCAACCTCGGTGTAGTGACAATCTGGGATACAAAAAATGGTGAGTTATGTGTTGAGGAGAAGATAAGCACAGCGTCAATCAATGATATCTGTTGGCATCCAAGGTGTGCTGAAATCGCTGTTGCAGGCAGTGATGGCACGGTCAGTCTGTGGACGTTTGATCGTGCTTCAAACAACAAAGAAGAGGCACGCCATCCACATGCAATGACGTATTTAGAGCATAGAAAGACGATGACTGGGCATCGCCGCCGAGTCTTTTCGGTGAGCTATGCAGAATCTGGTGATGTGCTTGCATCAGCTGGCGAGGATGGCACCGTACGCTTATGGCGGAGAGGGCATAATGAGCCAGACAATATCATTCGACATCAAGGACGGGTTTTCTGTGTTGTATTCTCTGGTGATAGTCAACACCCTGTTTTGGCTACTGGCTGTGAAGATGGTGTGGTCAGAGTTTTTGACAGCTACGGCACACTCATTCAGAAATTTGATGAGCATCAAGGTCAGGTGAATGCGATTGCTTGGAATCGAAATGCCAAGTCTTCATGGGACATTGCATCTGCGAGTGCGGATGGCACAGTGCGTCTCTGGCAGCTGCCTAAGGTACAAAGGGAACTGAAGCCTTCTTCAGCTAAAAGTCTTGCCGTACTTCAGTCTGGTGGCACAAAAATCTGGTCACTCGGCTCTGTGCCAGACGAGCCTTTACTCATAGCAGGTACGGAAAGTGGTAACGTCATTCTCTGGTCTGGTTACGAGTCGATGCCATTGGGAATTCTTGATGGCCATCATGCACCGGTTTGGAGTGTCTCGGTTGGGCCTGCCGGTAGCCAACTCTGGACTGGTGGGTGGGATGGAACCGTGCGTCGATGGGATGCCTCAAACGCGGAATGGATGCATTCTGGCTTTGACGCTTACCACTGACTTAGTGTGAACCCGCAAGAACTTTGCTGAGTGTCTCCTGAAGTATGGCACCACTCCGTTTCAGTGCTTGCACCTCTTTTGGCCAGAGTTCAATCTCGAGCGGCTGCTCTGCGCCATCACGACCAACAATAGTTGGAACAGACAGAGCGACATCACGAAGGCCATAACAGCCTCGCTGAACGGAGGATATTGGAAGGATACGTTTGCTATCGAGCGCAATCGCATGCACGACCTCAGCAATCGAAACACCAACGGCGTATCCTGCCCCAGTTTTCTTTTTGATCATTTCAGCACCAGAAGTTTTCGCACGGATGAACGTATCCTGGCCAAGTTTCTGGGTGTAGCCAGGATATTTCTCCAAAGGGAGTCCGCCAATACTGGCACTCGACCAGATCGGCACCATGCTGTCGCCATGCTCACCAAGAATTATTGCTGAAACTTGTGTCGCAGGTGCCTGAAGATTGAGAGCAAGCAGACTTCGGAATCGAAGCGTGTCGAGAAGCGTTCCAAGGCCGATGACGCGGCTTTTGGGGAGTCCAAGCTCCTCCGCGGCGAGATACGTTAAGATATCAACTGGGTTGCTTACAACAAGTACGGTTGCATCGGATTTCATGCCGGCATTTGTTATCGATGCGAGAATTGTTTTGAATAGTTCGACGTTTCTGTTGATCAACGCAAGGCGGCTCTCGTCTGGTTTACGACGGAGTCCAGCGGTAATGCATATTAGGTCTGCATCGGCAAGATCCTCATACCCACCCGCCGTAATGACCTGATCCGCAATGGCAGGTGTTCCATGCATCATATCGAGTGCCTGGCCATCAGCGAGATCGGCATTGACATCAACGATAACAATTTCATGAACAATGCCACCAAGCTGGAGTGCAAAACCTGCTGATGCACCAACAATGCCACCACCACCGATAATTCCAACTTTCATGTTCTTTCCTTTTTTTCAACGTACGTGATTGTGGTGGATGGTTTGCGATGCTGAGTGCTTACGCACTCAGGCCGAGTTCCTTGCAGACCTGTTCGGTGACAGCTTTAACGACAGCCTCATAGTCGACAGGCTGATTCGATGATTGGGGAGTATTCATAGCAGGAGGTGGGTCAAATGCAGTTCGGTTGACTCCAGTATTCCCCCAGCTTGTACGAAAGACATCGTTCGCACAGATGTCACAGTCTTCCATTCCTTTGTCGAGTCGAGGATCTTTAAATCCCCATTGCTGTTTGAGTGCGAGTAATTCCTGTGTTTCATTTTTAGAAAGATAAGTGACTCGACCGAGGTCTTTTGCAAGCATGAGAATCTTGCAGTAGGCGTCAAGAATTTCCGTCCACCAGTATGCTTTTTCAACGGTTTCACCAAAGCTTACGGTGCCATGGTTTGCGAGGATGACAACATTCGAATCTTTGACAAATGGTCGAACCGTATCGGCGAACTTCTGATTTCCAGGTGTTTCATATTTAGTAATCGGTATGTCACCTAAGAAAACCTCCACCTCCGGCAGAACGCACTGGGGGATTGGCTCACGGGCGACAGCAAATGCTGTCGCATGTGGAGGATGGCAGTGAACAACTGAATTTACATCGGGGCGATCTTTCATGATCGTTAAATGAAGCAGGATTTCACTCGAGCGCTTGCGCTGACCAGCCACCTGATTTCCTTCCATGTCAACAATGCAGAGGTCAGAAGGTTTCATAAAGCCTTTTGAAATTTGCGTTGGAGTGCATAGAACTTCCTTGTCATTGAGCCGAAAGGAGATGTTCCCATCGTTCCCTGCAGCGAAACCTTTGTTGTAAATTCGGCGACCAATGTCACAGATTTCTTCCTTTAAGCTCGCAAGAGATCTGTCTGTTGTGGTGATTGCCATTGAATACTCCTCTTTAGTTCACTCGTGATTGTTTGATGTTTGTTTCGAAAGTAAGTTGTGTCGTTCAGCGAAGCAGGCTGCATTGCGATCAATACTCAAGTATTCCCTGTGTTTTGGGTTGCGGTCGGTTCAGTGATTATTCTGCTTTCAGGCGTCGGTCTGATTGGGATGGTCGATTCGATCAATCAGGGCTGAAATGTATGCATCAATAGGCTTGCCGTCAGGTTGGAACGGTTGTGCGGCCTCGCCTCCCTCGCTGATTGCGACAAGCTGGCCGTTACCCGCTCCCAATTCATCCCATGCAATGAGAGCTTCAGCGGGTCCATCTTCGGTATCGAGGTCTTCTGTACGCAGCGGCACTACGAGTCGTAGAAGCCCACCTTTCATCTTTTGATGGGCTTCGCTGAGTGTGACGCTGCCAATGATGCGGCCAATTCTCATGAGGTATAAGTCCGAGTGCGTGATGGATGTTTTATGAATTTGTGCAGCTACAGCCGTGGTGATCTTTGGCAGGTTGTGAGGATGTAAGTATCTGGGGTGGGTTTTCAGTTGAATGAAGAGCAAATACTTTTGCGATTTGTGCGAGGCTGCCAACCGAGAAATCCCTTGGGTCAAGAATGAGGACATTGGCAGCACAGGTGTTCATTCTGTTTTTCAGAGTCATGTTCTCGGTTGCAGTCACTGCTCGAATCGCTGGGAACCTATTTGCTGCTATACATGCGACCACAGTATTTTCACTTAGAAGAATACAGCGGGCTGCGTCACGGCCGGCGTGGTCGGCAAGAGCTTCAAGTGTTGGCACAAGTCCAACCGCTGGCAGTTGCTGGCTGGTCGGAACTGCCCGGCAAAGAACCCCAGCCGCGTCTGAGACGTTTGTTGTACAGTCGGCTTGTGCAACAATAAGTTGACGATCCGAAGGTTGTTGCGGTTTGGTTTGTGCGGCGATGAGGTCAATTCCTCGCTCCCTCGCGATGTCGCGTGCAGACGGTGTAATGACAGCCTTGTTGATTATGTAAGCAACCTTTGTCCCGCGACCGAGATTCATAATCGTCTCTGCAGCGATGACTCGATCGGGGAGTGTTGCTGTTAGGGCGCTGTGGTTTTCCGTTGAGAGGCGGCTGTCCGTCGATGACAGTATCTTGGTCTCAGTACGAATTCGTTTGAGTACTTCAGTGACGAGGTGGGCGATGTCGTCAGAAGAAATAAGATTTTGTGTTGGCATAGTGTCGTAATCAATCTGTTGGTTCGTCAATTAGCGCGATTGTGCTCCAGCGGGCTGGCGTGCGTTTGCTGTTGAGTACTTCCCGCATCAGGCGGCCGTCACTGGAAATAACAACGCGGTCCGTCAACCCAGCAGCGACTGTATCAATAGCAATTTGTGGATCGCCGTCGAATCCTTCACCATCAGCAAGAAGAGGCTGGACAAGCAATAGCTTTGCTCCCACGAGAGACTCGTGTTTATAGCTGCTTGTTACGGTTCCAATGACTCGTGCTACTTGCATGAAAACGGTTTTGGTGATGAGGAGGAATTTTAAGGAATTGAAAAAGTTAATGAGTAGTTTGTGTCACTGGGGGCTTCCTAGCACACGGAGGTCATCCACGAGTGTGCAACGACGTTGTCGCGTAAACGTGAGAGGGGTTGTTACACCTTCACCGGTGGGCGTGGCGATTGAAAATGAGAGATACCCTTCGCCGCCTAACCCTAGGCCTGCAGTGCTTGGTCCATTCTTGACAAACAAGGTGGTGTCGAGGAGTCGGCCCATTCGTGTCATATTCCGAACATTCTGGGAATGGATAATGGCCGTGTGTCTGAAGCCATGTTCACTTTCAAATGCTCTTTGGATAGCTTCATCAGCACTGGGGCAACGGACGAATGGAAGAAATGGCATCATCTGCTCAACGGGAACAAATGGGTTTGTGATGTCGGTTTCCCCGAAGACTAGTTCAAGACCCTCACGGCCAGACACACCGGCCGCTTCTGCGATTCGGGAAGCACTCTTTCCAAGAAGTTCTTTGGCTGGTGCAGGGTGGCGTTGGTCACCCTCACCAACCGTTACGATAGCTGTTTCTGTAAGGCGATCCACCTGCGATTGATTGAGCCGTAACGCTCCAGCTCGTTCCATTGCAGACATCATTGCGTCGAACACTGAGTCAACAACAAAGACTTGTTTTTCTCCAATACACAATAGATTGTTGTCGTAGGCGGCACCGGCAATGATCGATTGCGCGGCATTATTCAGGTCTGCCGTTTCATCGACAACAACAGGTGGATTTCCGGGGCCGGCAACGATCGCACGTTTACTCGACTGTAATGCAGCTCGTGCAACAGCTGGACCTCCAGTCACGCAGATAAGTTTGACCCCACGATGATTAAATAGCGAGTTGGCTGTCTCGAGCGTTGGCTCAGCCACAAGGCTGATCAGATTATCGACGCCGAGGTCACGTTGTATCGCCTGGTTGAAGCGGCGAACGCCCTCTGCGGCTATCTGGCGACCACTTGGGTGTGGATTCACAACGACAGCGTTGCCTGATGCAATCATGTTGATTGCATTGCAAGCGATCGTTGGAAGAGAATGAGTCACGGGTGTAATTGCACCAATAACACCAAATGGTGCATGTTCAATAACGGCAAGGCCGTGATCTCCACTAAAGACTTCACTTGACATGAACTCAACACCAGGAACTCGATCACCTAAGACCTGAAGCTTCTCAATTTTGTGATCAAGCCGACCGATCTCTGTTTCTTCATATTCCATTCTTCCAAGTTCTTCAGCGTCCTCAATCGCAATGCGTCGAATGTGTCCAACGGCTTTTTTTCTGCCTTCCATTCCAAGTTGCTCAAGCTGGTGAAAAGCATCGGTTGCTGCAGATACTGCCTCGTCAACAGTTGCGAAAATACCATTCTGACCAGCAGCGGTTGGGCCGTTTACGGGTCCACCGGCTGAACGCAGTTGTGCAATGACTTTGCGGACGATTGAATTAATATCAGGTTGTTCGGTTGTGTTCATTTCTGGGAGTCAGTGAGGGAAATGTGGAAATCAAGAATTAGCGAGCCGTTGTGGTGACAGTGTCACGGTTAAAAACTTCCTTGCCGTCAGCCTGGACCGTATCAATGAGCCCAACGATGACAGCGTCAATTGGGAGAGCTTTTGTCTCTGGAGTCATTCGGGCACTCGAACCCTGTGTAACGAGAACAAACTGTCCTTCGCCAGCTCCGAGCGTGTCGACTGCAATAAAGGTTCGGCCTGTTGTAATAAGCTGGGACCTCTTTTTTTCGTCAAGTCGGTACGGTTCAACAATGAGTAGCTTGTGGCCAGTCATCGTGCTCGCTTTTTGCGTGGCGACAATTGATCCAGTGACAAGAGCAATAAACATGGGGAAGAGTGCTTTCAATAAATTAGTGTGTCGGTTATGAAGCCAATGTCAGGAAGTTTCGTGTTTGACGGGCAACAATAAGTTCTTCGTTGGTTGGGGTAACCCAGATCGCAACTCGTGAGCGAGAGGATTCAATGCGTCGTTCACCAGTGGCGGCTGCATGATTTGCTGTGTTATCGATCTCAATGTTGAGATCCTTAAGCCCTGCAACTACAGCCGCTCTCGTTGCAGGTGAGTTTTCACCGATTCCACCGGTGAAGGCGATTGCATCAAGTCCACCAAGCTCAACGATGCCACCGCCAAGCCAGTGGCGGATTGAGCCGACGTAGACATCGAGGGCGACACGAGCTGCTTCATTTCCATTTGCTGCGGCTGCCTCAAGGTCGCGCATGTCGCCAGATGTACCTGACATTCCGGCCAACCCCGCCCGGGTTGATAACTCCACAAGTAGCTCCTCAAGTGAACGCCCGGTTGTTTTGCAGACATGCAGGATCGCATACGGGTCAACGTCTCCAGAGCGATTGTTCTGCGGAACACCGGACTGTGGACTCATGCCCATTGAGGTACCAACACTTTTTCCATCATGTGTCCAGCAGATGCTGCTTGAACCACCGAGATGGCATTGAACTGCACGAAGGGGACGCTGCGACATTTTTGCTAAAAGTCGCTCTGAAACAAATCGATGACTTGCACCATGGAATCCCCATCGCCGCACAAGATGTTTCTCAAGCCATTCTTTAGGAACGGCATACCGGGAGTTACGGTCTGGTATGGTGGCATGGAAATCCGTTTCAAAAGCAGCTACTAGTGGCACGTCAGGGAACCGTTCTGCCAGTTGCTTCATTGCCGTGACATAAGGCGGATTATGTGCCGGAGCGACATCAGCCATTTCGTCCATCGCAGACAAAACAGTGTCATCTACTTTCACAACACCGCGGATTCTTCCACCATGAACTGCTTTGAATCCAATCGCAGCAACATCAGTAAGAGAAGAAAGGGGGCCACCTGCGGCTGTGAGTTGTTCGATGGCAGCTTCGAGGGCAACGCCATGATCGGGTATGGGTCGTACCGTCTCGATCTGTGTAGCTTCTGCAGCAGGTTGTCCCAATGAGGCGTAGACGCGGCTTTCCTGACCACCAATACGTTCAACACCGCCCTTGGCAAGTTCCTGCTCGTCTTCGAGTGCACCTGAATGAGTAGGTAAATCAAAGAGTCGATACTTAAAACTCGTTGACCCAAGATTTGCGATGAGGATTTTCATTGTTTTTTTCCTGCTTACAGAGATGCTTCCATGCACGACTTATGAGTAGGCTTGACTCAGCTGAAAAACGCTGAAACGAGACTTTCTGCAGGACGTGGAATGACGTGACTGCCGACAAGTTCACCGATCTGTTGAGCAGAAGTAGCGCCAGCCTCAACCGCAGCACGGACACTACCAACATCACCTTGAACAACGGTTGTGACAAAAGCACCACCGATATCAACGCGTTTGAGTATTTGTACATTGGCTGCTTTCGCCATTGCGTCTGTTGCTTCGACGAGGCCAACAAGGCCTTTTGTTTCAATCAATCCAATTGCCGTATTCATGAATCTTTCCTGAAAAGTAAACAAGTTTCTAATGGGGAACACTCCAGCCGGTTCGCCGGAAGGAGTCACTCTGGAGTCACGTTAATTGCTAGACTTTGGGGCCTTGGTTTTGAGGATATTGCCGATGTCCTCATGCGGACGTGCAATTACCTGAACACTAACAACCTCACCAATTCGGCCGGCAGCTGTTGCACCAGCATCTGTTGCGGCCTTCACGGCAGCAACATCACCACTCACAAATGCAGTCACAAGACCACTTCCAACCTTGTCCCAGCCAAGGAAAGAAACATTCGCAGCCTTCATCATTGCATCAACAGCCTCGACAAGCGTGACGAAACCTTTGGTTTCGACCATACCGAGGGCTTCGATGTTTTTTGCCATCTTTCTTCACTCCATATCATTTCCGCACTCACTATTACCGGACGGTGTCCGGGTCGACTGCGCCGGCACGTGCCGACAACACAGTCATTTGTTGTCTGTTCATCCGTGATTTGTTTGAGGTTATTCCTGTCTAATCAATTCGACACTTGTCGCGTGGTCAAGGTCAGCGGAGTTACCCTCATCTGTATCAATGTGCACTTCGAGTTTGCTCGTGGCGTCAGCTCGAACTAGAAGATCTCGAAAGACGGTGCCACATGGCCCGTTAATGACCAGACTCATTCGGTCACCATTCGAAACACCAAAGTGTTCTGCGTCTGCCTTGCACATGTGAACATGTCGCTCAGCGCGTATGACACCTTCAGTGAGCTCAATTGCACCGGCAGGACCAACAAGGACACATCCGGGAGTTCCAGTAATTTTGCCGCTGGCCCTCACGGGGAGGTCGATGCCCAGCGAAATGCCATCTGTAAATGCTAGTTCGACCTGGGATGCTGGTCGGGTGGGTCCAAGAACGCGAACGGTTGGTAGCATTCGTCGTTTTGGGCCTATGATCATGACCGTTTCTTCGGCGGCGTAGAAACCGTCCTGGTAGAGATCTTTTCCTGGTGTAAGTGTGTGACCTCGACCAAAAAGTTTTTCCACATGCTGATCTGTGAGGTGGCAATGTCGAGCGGAAATACTGACAACAAGCTTTGGGGCACCATTGGAGTGCTCACGATCTGCCTGGCTTGGTACTCCGTCATGTCCAGCAAGGATTATGTCACGAACAATGCGTTCGACATCGGACCTCGATAGGTTTGGTTTTTCAAGTGTGTTTTGCATGATCGGATCGATCTAGGAGTGCATGGTTTTGTTGGCTGCAGTAGTGTCTGGGGTGATGTTCTCAATATCTTCTGCAGGAATATCTGCGAGAATTAAACGAGGTCCAGCGTCTAGAATCGTTTGTTGCCATTCTTGAGAGAGCTCGCTGTCGGAGACAACGACATCAATTGCTTCAAGGCCAGATACGAGTGTGAGGCTTTTCCTGCCAAACTTGGAGCTATCAGCCACAACAATGACCTTCCCTGCAGCACGAAGCATCGCTTGCTCAGTTTCTGCAAGAAGCAGTTGTGCGTTAAAAAGACCTTGCTTCGATATGCCAGCAGCGGACAAAACCGTTGTGGTCACGTGCAGTCGGCTTAGCAATTCATTGGTGTACGGGCCGAGGCAAACACCGGTTCGTGGTGATACAAAACCACCAAGTAATATGAGATCGGTTCGTGATTCGGAAGCAAATAGGTTCGCAACTGGCATACTGTTTGTGACAACCTGAAGAGATCTTCCGGCAAGAAGTCTTGCTACCTCGTAGGTGGTAGTGCCACCGTCGAGGAGAACGGTCTCTTCGTCATCAATTATTTTTGCTGTGGCTGCAGCAATAGTTCTTTTTGCTTCCCAGTTGGCTGGTTGCTTCTCATCAAATTCAGCAATTCGAGGAAGTCCTCCTGCGTACAGCACGCCACCGTGCGTACGGCGCGCGGTCCCTTGCTCTTCGAGAGCGTCAAGATCTCGTCGTATGGTCGACTCTGAGACGCCAAGTTCGCGCACCAACTCGTCAAGGGCTGCAAACCCACGGAGACGGATGATGTCGATTAATCGGCTGCGTCGTTCTCGTCCGGGCACTGGGGAATCTCCTTACTTTCTTTGCACTTGATTATTGTCAGGAGAAGAATGAATGCAATCAAATTATGACTGATTTGAGCAAGATAATATTCATTTTATACAGATTATAGGTGTTTTAATGCCATTTTTACCTGAAAACGATCACGCTATAAAATCATAGGGGCTTTAGGCAATTTGAAATGTCTACACTGATCAATATGGGCACAAAGACACTACAGGTATGAGAAGAAACGTGCATTTATCCACCGGACGTGCTTCTTAAGAGCCACTAATTCGATGGAAAGCATGCGATTGAAAGCATGAGCTGCCGAACTTTTGCTGGCTTGTATGAGTGTTTCGCTTCACGGTCGTTTTGTTGTGCAATGTCAGCCTGACGATCTATGAAGTTCTGCAACTTTTTGCGTGTTGTTTCCAACGGAGAGCATCCCGTTTTCTCAAGAAATCAACGACAGCAGTACCGTAGAGGCCATGGAAGAAGCTCCCATAAAAATCTGATGAGGCATGGGAGATCGCTTGCAAAATTACTTGGTAAGGGCGGAGAGTGTTTTATTCTCGATCTCGACGTTGAAAATGTAACGGGAGCAATATTCGGCCGGCGAAGTAAGCGTTTTCCGAGAGGAGGAGCGTGCTTACTTATCGTGTGGGAGTTCAGGCATCGCCGTCAATTGGTTTCTGGGTGAGGGTATCGGTCCTAGGTAAGTCACGAAGGACAGAGTATGTTTGTTGTCACATCTTTTGAGCGATCTTGAAGCCATCATGCGCATCCGGGAACCATTGCCGAGAACCATTGCCGAGAACCATTGCCGAGAACCATTGAAAGAACTGACGCTAATAACTATGCAAGACGTGAAGCCCCCCCTCTCTGTACAACTATTTCTGCGAGTAGTTATCTATTTCGGCCTCTGCTTGCTTTGCACGGTAAGATTAGTCACCAGTGCCAACGCAGCAGATCAACCCAACATTGTCTGGATTATCTCTGAAGATAATTCTATCCATTACCTTGACCACTTCTTTAGGGGTGGGGCTCGAGCACCACATATTGAAGCGCTCGCTAAAGAGGGATTGACTTTCAACCATGCCTTCTCGAATGCGCCCGTCTGTTCGGTTGCTCGAACGACCCTTATAACAGGCTGCTACGGCCCTCGGATAGGAACGCAGTATCATAGGCGATATGCAATGGCGGCCATGCCGGAAGGCTTGCAGATGTTTCCAGCTTATTTGCGTGATGCGGGATACTACACGACAAACAATAGCAAAAAAGACTACAACGCCGTTGAGGGTCGTGGGGTCTGGGATGCGTCGTCCGGCACAGCTTCCTGGAGGAATCGCTCACGAAGTGATCAGCCATTTTTTCACATGCAATCCCATCCTCAGTCACATGAAGGCACGTTGCATTTCAAGCAGGATTCATATGAACTTGAGACTACGAGTCATGATCCTACGGAAATTCAATTAGCTGACTATCATCCTGACACGAAGTTATTTCGGTACACGCATGCACGATACCTTGATCGAATGCTGGACATCGATGCCATCGTTCAGAATACAGTAGAACAACTCACGCACGATGGGCTCCTTGAAGATACGTTTATTTTTTACTTCGGGGACCATGGTGGTGTGTTGCCTCGCAGTAAAGGGTACATCTATGAGTCGGGTCTCCATGTGCCTCTGGTTATTCGAGTTCCCAAAAACTTTAAGCATCTGGCGCCTGTGGCGGATGGAACAAGGCTTGATGGTTTTGTCAGTTTTATTGATTTTGGTCCGACGGTATTGCATCTCGCCGGTGTCGATGTTCCTAATCAGGTGGACGGCAAGCCCTTTCTCGGCAGAGATATAGCCGAAGACGTGATCAATCAACGTCAGGAAACTTTTGGATACGCTGATCGGTTTGATGAAAAGTACGATTTCATTCGGTCGATACGACGAGGTAAGTATCAATACATCCGGAACTATCAGCCGTACCTACCGGATGGCTTGAATAACAACTACCGCTATAAGAATCTTGCGTACTCGGAATGGCGGAGTTTATTCCAAGAAGGCCAGCTGGAAGGGCCGCCATCACAGTTTTTCTCGGCCAAACCTGTTGAGATGCTTTTCGACTGTGAGCTTGATCCGCATCAAGTCGTAAACCTAGCAACTAATCCTCAGTATCAGCAGGAACTTCTTGAGCTCCGCCAGCGATTGCAGGTCATGGTAAAGGCATTGCCCGATTTAAGTTTTTATCCAGAAAGTTATCTAACAACGCATGCGATGAAAAACCCGGTCGAGTTTGGGAAACAGCATCAGCAGGAGATTTCTGAACTCGTTGATATCGCAGACCTCACGTTCATTTCTTTTCAGAGCGCAAAGCCAAAGCTTGATGCCGCACTCTCATCATCGAACGCTATGAAACGTTATTGGGCGGCCATGACGTGTGCTGCAATTGGCAAGGAAGCTGCAGAGCTAGCAACGGCTGTAGAGCCGTTGTTAGAGGATCCTGTCCTCATGGTTCGAGTTCGAGCTGCGGAATTCCTTGGACGTATTGGTGTGATAAATCCACAGCCAACATTGATAGAAGTGGTCAATACAACAACGAATTCAGTTGAAGCTACAGAAGCCTTAAATGCCGTTGTTTGGTTCAAAGATTTTTTCAAAGAGCAATATGCCGTCCGGCGTTCTGATTTTCATCCTAAGAGCGACGGGGCAGATATTGCTGCGCGCTTGAACTACATTAATGGAATTCCGTATCCGCCTAAATCACCAAAAACAAAAAAGCGTAAGAATAAAAAAGCGAATGATTCATAGGACTGCTTGGCACGGTATACAGACCATTGCGTCAGTGTGAGTATTCCACATGCTAGCGACATCTCTCGATGGCGAAGTAAACTTTTATATTTAAAAAGGGTAGTTCATGCTGCCAGCTATGCGGATCAGGCTGGTGGCAGGCCCTGCATGCGACGCCATGTAGAAAGTTGGCCAAGGTGTGACATGATGTGGCCACCACAATAAAACGCATGCACTGAAGAGAGTGTCGGAAATCGTTTGGCGAGTGGCCCTTCAGCTGGATTTGGTTGCTCAAAGGCATCGTTTGGCGTTATTCGCAGTGTTTCAATAAGTTTTTTATGACTGGCACTAAAAAATGCGAGAACCTCATCGAATGATGGGTAGATCGTATGGTTGGGGTCATCTTGGCACGTTGCTGTCTTGTCGAAAAGTTTTTCAAATCCAACCGGTATAGGGAGCGAAGCCTGATTGAGTTGGCTCAGAACCTTT
>CAJXFK010000029.1 GCA_913052575.1 uncultured Planctomycetaceae bacterium | reverse complement strand
CAAAGAGGGCTCGCTGCTCTCCGAGTCTCCCTGCGGCCGGATTTTCCACAAGCTGACTAGAATCCGTGCCACTCATCTGGAAAAGTACTCGTAGTTCAAATTCCTTGAGTGTTCCACGCTCAAAGGTACGTTGAAGATTGGTCAGTGAATCGCACCAGATAACAGCATGGATGCCAACAGTTGGTCCGTCTCGCAGGATCGTGACGAGCTGTTGTGCAGGAGTTGCTTCTTGTTCGCCCGACATCGAGAAGCCGAAGTCATTTTCATTTCGTCGTATTTCACGGAAGCGAGCAAGATCTCTGATGACCACGAATACCGATTCGGCATCAAGAATCTGTTCGTCTAATCTCCTTTGGACCTCGGCGGCGAGATCGCGGAAGGCGTCAGTAACTCCGAGACGACTGACAACCTCAATCTCGTGTGGGAGGTGTTCTGTAAGACGGCTCAGCATGGTTTCGGGATGCTCTTCAGCTATAGCTGGCTCAAAAAGGACAAAACGACTGGCTTTCCCAACAACGCCACCGGGATACGGATCACTTCCTGCTGCCAGACTTACTGTGGCCATTGATAAGATGCTTGTAGCTAGGTCTTCTCGTTGGCCAACAATGAGCAGGTTTGTGCCACCCTGTCGACGAAATGCAGCAACGGTCGGGTCTTTGATGGCAATCGCATCACCAAGCCACGCCATTGGTGCGATGGGAGGTTTGCTGTCAATAGTTCCTGAGTCGATAAGTTCTCGGAGAAGAAGGTTTGCATCAGGGTCGGCAGCGTCATTCCCATCGAAAACAAGCCGTGGTAATTCCGGTATGTCAGTTCTTGAGTCAGCAAGTTTCCTGAGTTTGCCAAGATACTTTTCACGCCTTTCTTCACCGAGCCAGACCACCTGAAACGGATGATTCCCTTCAACCATACCGTTTGCATCGTTATAAATTGCTTCACCTGGGCGTGTAAGAAGCCGTGCAGCAGTATTATCATCACTGAGAATCAGGCTGCTGTCAGCTTCGTTGCACTGAAGTGCAACTCGTACGGCCATTTGGCCCATTGTTGCCCTTGGCAGACTATATGAACCACCAAGTGTCTGTGAGCCAAGAAGTACATGCATACCAAAAGCTCTACCTTGACGGACGAGCCTATCCAAAACCAGAGAGCAGTCTTGTGCGAGTTTGTCGTCCTCAACAAACAATTCCTGAAACTCATCGATAATCAACATGACGCGAGGCATTGCCTCAGGATGGCCACTGGCCCTGTAGCCAGCGAGATCCTGAACTGATAAGTCACGGAAGAGGTCTCCCCGTCTTTTCAGTTCTCGATCGAGTTGCTCAAGGACAGAAAGTCCGAATTCTCGTTCACTTTCGATTGCAATGACTCGGGCATGCGGAAGTTTGTAGTGATCGTAAAGTTTAAATTCAACACCCTTTTTGAAGTCAATAAGATAAAATTGAATTTCATTCGGGCTGTAGTTGAGAGCAAGATTTGTGATCAATGCATGCATCATGGTCGACTTACCAGAGCCAGTCTTTCCAGCAATGAGTACGTGTTGGCTCGTACCCTTGCCAAGCCGCATTGATTGAGTCTTCTTCGCACCGGCTGGGCCAAGTGGCACGTTGATTTCCTTCGCGGTATCGCCAGTCCACCATTTGTCTTCTGGAGGAGCTACCCGGTCAAAAGGTACCTCGACTCGCTTCGCGGCAACTGCGGCTTGGCCGACACGATTAATGATTTTCGTGAAAATTTTGTCGTCAGGTGAAGTTTCTGGGCTGAGTGGCCACTTTGAAAACTCTGGATCAATCCATGTAAATACACCGTTTTCTAGTGTGATATTTGTGGTGTTTGACTCAATATCATTGAGTGTGAAGCCAGAGGGTAGGGTTTGCGTTGTGTCGACAGAAACAAGTGGAAAGACACCACAGCGGGCACCGGAACTTGCAATGCTGGCGAGTCGGCGGGCAGCCGTCTCGGTAAAGTTCGCCGGGAAATTAGCAACGGCAATAAATCGGTATGGCTCTGGCACCTCTGCTTCGGCATTGTAGTCAGCAATCGTTCTATATTCATTTCGAAGGTATTTTTGAATCACCATTTCCATTTGTTCGGTAATTAATTCAAGTTGTTTATCGATCTGTCCTGGTTCTGTCCAGATACGGCTTGATACAAGCAACTCATCGTGATCGGCAAGGTGCATAAACCCAGCAAATTGTTTGCCCAGACCGAGTGGGTCAATAATGATAAATCGACTCTGTCCAGGTGGAACACCAGAGGCAATGCGAAGCATTACTGCCTGAAGAAGGTTGGATGCGTTTTCTTTTTCTTCTGGCAGAGATTTGATCAGGAGAGCAGTTTGTGTGGGGCATGGAATGAAAGCAGGTTGCGTCCATTCTGCAGGACCAAATGCATTCAGCGAAGCATTCTGAGATACTCCACCCTCGATTGATTTCATAGAGAGATCAAGATGTCCAAATCGTATACCCGGAGGTGTTGTCTCGGGAAGCGACGCGGAACCATCTGATAAGTCAGACCAGGTTGGAAAAGCACCTGTATCAGTGAGATTTGCAGCGGCAAAAATATGGTTGGCTTGCTCTCTGGTCGCTTTCCAGCGATCAGCCATCTCCTGCCACTGACTGTCTCTTGTGTCTTTTTGTAATTTTTGCTTTTCACCTGATTCAGCGTTAATAGCATCAATTTTTTCACGACCCTTTGCTTCAATCGCTTTGATCTTTGGTGGATATGTCTCATCGAGAACAGCAAGGCCACGCATTTTTTTATCTTCAATTGTTTTGCAGCCAGCTTGATATTTTTCTTGAAGTGTGGCAACGGCGGCGTCTTTTCTTGAAATTGCGGAGGCGGATCCTGCTGCCCGTCCGCCATGTTTTTTTTCCATGTCATGATCATGTCGTTTCTCAAGTTTGTCCTGATCGCGTGCAAGTTTCTTGGTAATCACAACGACGCACCCTTCATGGCAATCCGTGAGTCGCTGCCTTTTTTGTGAAAACTCAGTCACTAATTTCTCTAATTCAACTCGGGCTTTCTTTTTCTTCCCGAAACGCCAAAAGAGAAATGCTCCGAGCGACAACACGAGAGTCGTGACTGCTGCAGCGGATGCATATACGGTTATCATTGGAAGTTCAGAATCATTCATGTGGAGTGGGATGGCCACGCCAGCAGCCGCAAGGAGAGAAAGAACGCACGGTATGACAAATACCAGAGCGGTAATACCGTCAGCAAAGGCCCAGTAGGCACTGGGTAAATTCTTTATTGCTTTGGCGTCGTCCTGAATCTCATTGATGAGATTTTTGAAGTACTCGAGGAGTTCCTTGCCCTGGGGTAAGGGAGGACTGCTGGCTCCTGCGTGAGACGAGTCTTCGGCATCTTCGTTGCCGAGAGCGCTTTCTTGCGGGCCCGGAGACATCAAAGAAGCCGATTTGACTTTCCATTGAATAAGTTTGTCTTGTGTTTTTTTGAGATCGTTATCAATCTGTTCGATAGTTTTGGCAAGGGATTCAATAAGTCGAGAGGTTTTTCTTTCAGTATCTTCTTTCTGCTGTGCGAGCGACTCTCCTGCAGAGAGAGATTCAAATTCAAGGTCGTCAGTCTTCTCTTTTTCAATGTCCTCCCATTCCCGGAGAATCTGTGCTTCCCGCTCTTTTCGTTGTTTGTCGAGTGCTATTTGTTGCGTAACGACTTGCCCCTCAAGACGCTTCTTGTCCTTTTCAAAATCAGCATTGAGTGCAGTGATCTGAGTCTGGCAGCGTTCCTGTATTTTTAGAATCTTTGATTCCGAATCGGTACTAATTCGAGTCATCTCTTCTTTGAATTTCGACTCGATTTTTTGCTCAAGGTCTGAGCGAAGGACCGCTTCTTTTCGAAGTTTTGTGATCTGTTCACGAAGAAGGTCACGGTCATAGCACGCGTGATTATCTCCATGCTGCGTATTGTGCTTTGTGGTATCAGGTGTTGGCATGTTGAGGAGATTTGCTGGGTCGTGGTGCTGTTTTGTTTATATGTAGAAAATGATTAGTAAGTAACGTCATCGTGAACGTCTCGTGATGCACGATCAAGTACTTCAGCGAGTCTTCCAACCGCCTCAAGCGTTTGCTTGACATCGGGTTTAAGAGGAACAATACACTCTTCATGAAAACGTCGCGCTGTCGCGTCATCCCAAGTGTCAGACGTGAGTTCCCACTTCAGGCCGAGTTGTTTGAGTGAAAGTGCCAGCTTCGCTGCACCACTTGCCAAGTCACATGTTTTCATGAATCGGTATCTTCCTTCGGAGGTGGCTCATCGTCATGAGCGTCTGTTTGCCGAGCCACGGATTCCTGAGTAGCTGAATTACCAGAGGTACTCGTGCCACGTGGACTCGCAACCGTCTGGTAGTTTTCGAGTGCAGTGAGCATTTGCTCAATTCGAGCGATAGCCCGCGGGCAGTCGACGTCGATGACCTCTCTAAACCTGACAAGTCGAACACATGTTTCTCTAAACTGCTGAAGGACAACGGGCGTCCAACGTTTTACCAGTTCGAGTTTCTCTTCAGTTCTCTGGAGTCTTTTTCGAGCCTTTTCGAGATTTTTTTTCTCTTCCGCACACGACGGTGCATTGTCACCAACTTTTTTATACGCGCGGCAGTGTTCAAGGTCTTTGATTGCCTGGTTGACTCCATCAGCCGCTCTTCGCATTTCCGCTTTCCAATACGCAGCTCGGTCAACTGTGATCCAGTCGATACCACGCTGCCCCTCAATTTCGATGTCTGCAAGTGCTTGGCTTGAGTCATGCGCATATGAGATGAGCGCAACCTTAACGAGGCTTAGCGTATCGATTGACTTAATGTCGGCCTGTGTTGACATGCGAGGTGCTCGTCGTGTTCCTGCTACTTACCGCTGTTGTTGGTATTCCTCTACCCGCTCTGCTTTTCGAATGAGATACGGTACGTATTCACCAGTGGATTCAACGAATCGTCCAAAAGTAATGAGCTGCTGCTCAAACTCTTCAGCAAATTTCTGGTGCTCCTGATCTCGCCAGGTTGCAGACAGTGCCTGAAGTTGACGTTGAACAGTCTGCATCTGCGAATGCACTTCTGTGCTAAAATGGCGAAGCCGTGACGCGAAGCGTCGCAACTCCTGTGGATCAACAATTGCCTGTCCCATGGGAAGATACTCCTTGAGTAGCGTTGTTCGGCTAAAGTTTTGAAAACGAATGATAGTTCTGAATCAGCGTTTTTCCGCCATAATATCTTAACGGGTAGACGGCAGATGCGTGAACATGCAGGATTTCAATGCGAGGCTAACGGCATATTATGTCGCGTTACACGAGACAGTAGAATCTTCAGAGACCCATCTATGAGCGACCAAACAGCAATAAAAAAAGAATCACAGCGGCCTGCCGGGGCTCATTCAGGTACCTCTCCGGCTATGGATGAGACGGTTTCAGTAGAGCCGACAGTTGGTTGGCACTGCACTCATTCGTTTTACCGGTTCAATCGTGAACGGCTTGCGGAACTCACAGAAACTGAGCTTTCTGCAGGTATTTCTGCGTTCAAAGAAGTACTGAATGACGGTTCTTCAACGAGTCCAGTGCGGCTTCAAAAGTGGATTGTCCCTGGGCATAAAGCCGACTTTGCCGTCATGGCTCTTGATCCATCACCCCACGCAGTGGATGGAGTCCATCAACGTCTCTTGGCGAGTCCGCTTGGGGTGGCGATTGAGTCAACATATTCGTTTGTTGGACTTACAGAAGTGAGCGAGTACCTCCCAACTGCGGAGCAGTTTGCAAAAAAACTTGTGAAACAAGGCGAAGACCCCGAAAGTGCCAGTTACAAAGCCAGAGTTCAAGGATATGCAACAAGGGAGCCGGCAATGCAGAAGGCGCGGCTGGAACCAGATTTTCCACCTTGGCCATGTGCGTGTTTCTACCCGATGAATAAGAAAAGGAAAGTGGGAGAGAACTGGTTTACACTTCCGTTCTCGGAACGTAGTCGACTGATGGCTGAGCATGGGGCGAGCGGCATGAAATTCGGCGGCCGAGTTTCTCAACTTATTACTGTTTCAGTTGGTCTCGATGATTGGGAGTGGGGTGTTACCCTTTGGGCTCGACGCCCTGAGTTTCTTAAAGAAATTGTCTATACGATGAGATTCGATGAGGCCAGTGCACGATATGCTGAATTTGGCCCGTTTTATACTGGTTATGTTGCTACTGCGGATGAAATTCTAACGCATTGTCAACTCGCCTCATAAACACAGATTGTGTCAATCTTTCTTGACATCAACAGGTTTTTGTTTCACGGAGAAGAAGACGAGTTCGACTGGCGTCCCACGTGGCGGTATACGCTCTGTAAAAGTCTCGAATAAGAGAGACTCGTTTGCCTGCGAACTGGTGATTGGAAGGTCGAGTGTAGCCGCTGGGAAATTCGATACACACACAAGATCACCGGCGTCTGCCTGGTAATATTCAGTGCCTGTTCTAGGATCTTTCCAAAAACTACTGCCTGCAAAAATCCAGTCGCAGTCTAATTCCTCACCTGTCTGGCTATTTTTCACCCACGTCTGGGCGGATGTCTCATGATCTTCAGTATCGTCACGCCAGCGGATACGAATGGCTACAAGATCACCAGTTGCGGGTTTGAATTCAGGGTAGAACGAAGCTGGGCTGCCTGGTCGAAGACCGATTGCGAGTAATCCGGCATGAATAAGTTTCGCTGTCGCATCAACTGCAACAATAGATTCATGTTCTTTTGTTTTTCTTGGACAGGCAAAAAATTCAATAGGCCCATCATTAAGTGTTACTGAGCCACCCACAACAAGTTGTCTCGATTCAGCATCAATCCAGATGGCGTGCCGTGGAGAAAGTCGTGTGAGTCCTGGATGAGCATCAACCGAGTCTGCCGCCATCGCACTCAGGGGATATAGCAAAACGACGATTCCGAAAAAAAATTTGGCGGCTAACCCTAAACAAGTGGTTGAGATAAGCGAGAGTGTGCTGGAAGCCATTGCAAAGACTTTTTCTTGTGGAGGTTTAGTAGCCCGCAGAGGCCAAAGTGGTTGGTATAGTTGGAGGGTGAGTATGGTTTCTGACATCCTTAGAGTATGGCGTATTTTTCAGGATTTTCTGTGGAGTATTCTGTGACCGTGTTGTATCCAGAGAAGTCTAAGGGTACGACTGCAAAGTAAACATTTCAATCAAGAAAGATAATAGATGCCAGCCCCAGATATTCTTCCGATAGAAGCATCTCCAATAGGTACTGTTCGTCCTGGCAGAGACTCTGTAGTGAAGAATCGTGTTGACAAGGCGTTGGCAGTTCGCAGGAAGCTCAGGCAAAACAAACTTGTGTGTCGCATAAACGCTTGTGCTGCCTTGTGTATCGACAGAGAGACAGTTCGATGTATTCAGCCTGTTTCACAGCTAGTCAAAAGAAAAGCACCTGATGCTGCGGAAGTGATACGTGCTTGTTCACTACTGAAAAAATATTTGACAGTTATGCCGACTATTTTACATAAAGCTGATCGTTGGCTCATCGCTGAGGCTGTCACATGGGGGCTCGTGTGGTTTACGCAAAGTGAAGTCGCTGCCTCAGCTGAAGATGTGATGGAAGAACTCATCCGAGTGGGTCAGGCTGGTAGTGAAGAGTTTCTGTCGGGAGATTCTGCTGCGATGCCGTTCCTCTTTGCTCTTGGTGGGCTTTATAGTGATGTCGATCACTGCGAAACCCTTCGTAATGTGGCACGAGACAAGCTTCAAACTGAAGTTGAACTACTTGTTGGTGAAGACGGCGGTGTTGGCCTGAGGCGATCGTTTGAAATTCTTGACACAGTAGATAGATGGGTGCGCTGCCGAGAAATTCTCGATGAGACAACTGGTGAAAAATTCTCGAAAGATATAAATAATAAAATAGACAAAGCAGTTGTCTTTTCTGTTTTACTTCTTGGGAATGGTGGTCGGCCGGTAACAGAACGTGGCCTAGGGGCACGGGAATCTGTAGCGGGAATCCTTCAGGCAGCATTAGATGGACGAAATAAAGTTGCAGCGACGGCACTTGCGTTGACTGAGGGGAAAGATCAGGCAGGGGAGTCGCGGTGGACTGAAAAGGGGCTCTGCAGTTGTTCGATATTTGATCAAACCCAGGCTACCGCAATTTTGAGGAGTGGCTGGAAGCGTGGAGCAACAAGAGTCCTTGTCTCGTATCGTGAAAAGTCTCCCTATCTTGAGATTACTGCGGGAGATCGCCTGATTATTGCTGGCACATGGGAGACAACGCTTCTTTGTGAGGGCAAAAAACTACAGCTGAGTCAGGGTTGGAGGCGAACATGGTGGGAGGTGAATGAGAATGCAACCTATCTCGAAATCTCTGTAGACGTTCAGGGTGGGTGGAGGCTCGAGAGATCCATACTGCTTTTGCCAAAAGACAAGGTCGTGCTCCTTTCTGAAGCAGTCATTGTGCCTGGGTTAAAGTTTGGTGATACTTCAAAGCTCCTTGCTGAGCAGTTGCAATTGCAAAGTACACTTTCTGTATCACCCACTATTGATCTTGAGCCGTGTGAGGAAACTCGTGAGGTTTTTGGCTGTGATAATAAACCACGATTTCTAGCGATACCATTGGCTCTTAGTGAATGGCGTGAATCGGGTGCAACCGCTGGGAGTCTTAACGTGTCAGGTCATCGGCTTGAATTGCAGCAGAATTCTCACGCGGGAAGAATGTACGCACCCCTTTGGATTGACTGCGATGCAGGGCGACTCAAGCGTCTCAAAGAGAAGCCCGAAAGCAATCAGCGTACATGGCGGCAGTTGACTGTCGCTGACACGCGAGAAGCCGTTCGTACTGATGAGGCGGTAAGTTTCCGGGTTCAGGCCAGTCTGAATCAGTGGTTTGTGTACCGTTCACTTGACGAGGCGAGAAATCGCACCGCTTTGGGGTGTAATATGTCATCAGAATTTCTGGTTGGACGAATTGCTGCAAATGGTGTTATTAAGCGGGCACTTGAAGTCGTTGAAGATCGCGTACTGTATTAATTGACTATGAATACACAGAACAGCCACAAGCCGACGACTGAAGAGCAGTCCCTTTGCACCGAAAACTGGAAAAGAGTTCATGGTCGGGTGGCCGAAGCATGTACGAAAGCCGGACGAGAATTAGCTTCCGTACGGGTCGTTGGCGTCACAAAATATGTCGATATGGCACGGACGATGGCACTCTATAATGCTGGCTGTCATGATCTTGGTGAAAGCCGCCCCCAGGCTTTCTGGGAAAAAGCAGCATTGTTTGCTGATAACGATGTCGGTGTACGTTGGCATATGATTGGCCATTTGCAGCGGAACAAAGTGGCAAAGACGACATTGTACAATCCCGTTTTTCATACGATTGATAGCGTGCGGCTTGCTGAGGCAATCAGTCGTTCGGCAACAGAGTTGTCGACGGTATGCGAGGGTTTGATAGAAGTAAATCTGTCAGAAGACGTCCGACGAAGCGGATTGCTACCGGAGCGCTTGTTGGATAGTGCATCACAGATTCTTGAACTCCCTGATGTCTCTATTCGTGGTCTCATGGGAATGGCAAGTCATCCAGAGGCAGGCCGAGAACCGCGGCAGGAGTTTGCACATCTCCGAGAATTGCGTGATGGCTTGACCGACAGATTTCCTGACGCTGGTGGGCTCCCAGAATTATCGATGGGAATGAGTGGCGACTTTGAGGACGCAATTCTCGAAGGGAGCACGATGGTCCGTATTGGCTCCGCATTGTTTCATGGGTTGAGATGAAGTTCACGACGTCAGGTTTCTGCGGGCTCTGGTCAATACTGAAGAATTCGCTCATACCATAAGCGTAACGAAGAGGGCGTTTCTCGTTGGCTCTGTCTTGGTTCGTATGTGTGTAGTTCTAATAGTTCCTATAGAGGTAGCTGACCGTGATGTGGAGCAGAATGGGGCAATTGTGAAGGCACGGTTGTATCGAACGCCACGGACGCTGGATGTTAATGTGTTGAGTGTAGATAGCCGGGGCACCGCGATACGAGATGTCCGTTCCTCAGTCTTCATGCATGATCCAGAGAAGATTTGGACGCGGTGACCTGCTTGTTTTCACTTCTGCCTCGGTGTTGTAGCTCAGGGTGAGTGCGAAATTCAGGACGGTGATTCTCCCAATTTTTTATACGTGTTGTAGTGATCCGTTTGTCGTTTACATCATGAGAATCTGTACGTGGCATGCCTTCCCGCCTGTACTTCGTGCCTCGAACTCCTTGGGTGGCATACGGTCTCTATGATGCGGGCGGATTAGTCGTCAAAGCGAACTTCAAGAATCTCGAAGTTCATCTTTCCGGCAGGAACATCAACGGAAATTTTCTCGCCTACCTTGCTCCCCATGAGTCCCTGCGCTAAGGGGCTCGCAACATTTATTTTACCAGCGTCATAATCTTCCTCGCCTGCTCCAACAAGTACGAAGGTTTCGTTGTCACCGAATTCAAGATCTTTCACAATGACCGTCGACCCAAAGACAACTTCGTTACTGGCTTCCTTTGATCTCTCGACAATGACAGCTCGTGCTAGTTTGTCACGAAGCAAATTTATTTTTGCTTGAAGCATGCCCTGGCTTTCTCGAGCGCCGTGATACTCAGCGTTTTCACTAAGGTCTCCTTCGCTTCTTGCTGCTGCAATGCGTTTGGCAATTTCTGGCATCTCTTCGAGTTCGAAGCGGTCGACTTCTGTTTTCAATTTGTCGTAGCCGACCTTTGTCATTGGAATGCGATCAGACATACATAATCTCCTCGGTGTTCTCCATCGAAATTGACACAGCGATGAACCAAAGTGGTATCGCGGTTCACCTACGAGTTTGTTTCAGACTCGTAGAGGAGCCTCCCACAACTTCGGCACATGGCGACATTTCCTGCCATGAGTTGCGATAACATTTTCCCGGTTAGTTGTTGATGGCAGCCACCACAGCAGCCACCCTCTGATGAGGCCATGCCGTCTTCACCTTTGTGTTTCACTACTCTTTGGTAAACCTCTCGTGTCTCAACCGCGAGTTCACTCTCAACTTCCTCAAGTTTGCTCAGTACGCGGGACATTTCTTCTTCGAGTCGAGCCGCTTCTTTTTGTATTTGTTTCTTAAGTTGTTCAAGTGCATCAGTAAATTTTTTCACATTGTCCGTAGCGGTTGGCTGTTGGTTTGTGATCTCATCAACACGTTCAAGAGCCTCAAGGATTTCATCCTCAAGCACTTTGATCGCCATCTTGTCGGCATCAATTTGTTCTCCGAGTAATTGATACTCACGGTTTGCCTTTGCCGTATTTCTCTTGGTTTCAAGGTCAGTGATTTTTGCCTCAGAAGACCGGAGTAACAACTGCTTTTCGTCAGCATGTTTCCGTGCTTTCTTCAGTGTTGCTGCCAGATCCAGGCGTTCGGTCTCAACATTTTGGAGCCGCTTTGACTGAATAGAGATTTGCTTCGGCCCTGCGGCTAATTGGCTACGCAAGTCAGTGAGTTGTCGCTGGATGCGATGAAGTGTGCGAATGACAGAAGCGGTGGTAGCAGTAGCCATGATGGGTCTCCCAAGGTCCCGATAGGATACCACATGACTGGTGCCGCAAAAAAGAGTGTTGGTACTGCAGGAAAAACAATCCGGGCCGTGGGTTGTAACCACGGCCCGGGCGCGAGTTAATTCACTGTATTCTCAAGAAAATTTTCCAGCTGTTTTGCTCGGACTGGGTGCTGGAGTTTCTTTACCGCTTTTGCTTCGATTTGCCGGACTCTTTCACGTGTCACTCGGAAAATCCGGCCAACTTCTTCAAGCGTGTATGTGTATCCGTCAGTGAGCCCATATCGAAGGCGAATGATTTCTCGTTCCCGATAAGTGAGAGTCTTTAAGAGTGAATCTAGTTTATCTCGAAGAAGGCCATGCGTTGTTGACTCAGTTGGGCTTGATGATCCAAAGTCCTCAACGAGTTCACTAAAGCTGGCATCTTCACTTTCTCCGATTGGTCGATCAAGGCTCATAGGGGTACGGCCCATGTCGAGAACACGCCGAGCGTCATCGAGTGGAACTTCTGCTGAGTCTGCAATTTCTTCGGGCGTTGGCTCTCGTCCAAGTTCGTGCAAAAGTCGTTTTGCAGTTGCACGAAGTTTCGTAAGGAGATCAATCATGTGTACTGGAATTCGTATTGTGCGGGCTTGATCAGCGATTGCTCGGGTGATTGCCTGACGAATCCACCACGTTGCATACGTGGAAAATTTAAAACCTCGACGATATTCGTACTTATCGACAGCACGCATCAGTCCGGTATTTCCTTCTTGAATCAGGTCGAGGAATGAAAGCCCTCTGTTACGATATTTTTTCGCAATTGAAACAACAAGTCGAAGGTTTGCAGCAGAAAGATTCCGCTTCGCAGCTTCATATTCTGCCTTGAGTTTGTCGAGAGACGAAACTCTGTTGTGAAGAGATTTTGGACTTTCTTGTGTCGAAATCATGAGGTCGCGTAACTCTTTACGCATGTCAGCGCGATCATCACAGGAAAGGGTGCCAGATCTCATCTGTTGTAGATTTTCCTGCAGCGTGTCCATTCTTGCTGACATGCCTTTTAAAAGTTTCATCATTGGCTGAACTCGACGGGTTCTCAGGCTGAGTTCTTCGACGAGTGCAAGTGTCTTGCCACGAGTCCGACGAAATCTTCGTCGTGCCTGTCGTGCGGCAGAGCGTTCGGTTCTTGTGCTGATGAGCAGTTTGAAGTCTGCGTTATTCTGCTCCATCAGGCGGTCAAGTGTTGGAAGATTATGTGGCATGCGAGCAAGAATCTGTTCCTTTGTAAGTCTCTCAGTCAGCGAGACTTTGATCGTTCGATCGAATGGCAATTTCCCTTCATACACTCGCCGAAGTGTTTCGACTGTTGATTGCATGGCGAAGCCACAACCGAGGATGGCACGGCGAAAGCGTTTCCGTGTGACCTCGATCCGTTTTGCAAGTGAGATCTCTTCTTCTCGTGTGAGAAGAGGGATTTCTGCCATCTGTGCAAGATACATACGAATTGGATCATTCGCTGCATTCGACGGGGGAGTGGTAATTGCCTCATCCCGTCGCGGGCGGCCAGGCTTTGTTGGTGCGGGTGTGGGTGTTGCCTGCGCTGCAGCAGCGGGTTCAAGATACTCTGGTAGTTCTTCAACAAGTTCAATGCCTTTGCCATCGAGTGCAACAAGTAAAGCATCGATTTTTTCAGGATCCATAGCTTCGTCAGGGAGGTACTCGTTGACTTGGTCAAAGGTCAGGTATCCAGTCCTGCGGCCTTCGGCAATCAAGCCATTGAGATCAGCGCTCTCAAGACCACCAAGTTCTGGCTGTGTCGGTTGCGCTACACCTTCGGGAGGTGTTTTCGATTCCGGCCGATTCGTGGACGAAGCATTATTCATTGTCATTTACAGGTTCTCCTTCACCGACGTATCACGAAGTAATACGCACTCTACAAGTCACTCGCACACACCCCCCAAATCGTCATTGACAGCACGCCAATAGAAACGATTTGAATGTAGTGACGAGATGGGCATCCTCACCCCTCCTTGGGATCGGTCATACCCTGAGCAGCTCGCCTCGCAGAGACGAGTTGCTCGATCATCGCTGCCTCGTCGTCCGGTTGGAGCGGCGAGGTTTTTAATGTTCGGACAGTCTGCCAGGCGGTTTTATCAGCCTGACGTCTTTCCACTGCTTCACTAAGGTGATGCAAGCGGCCATTTTGATCAAGATGAGTCTGCTCACGAATTGACTCGTCTATTTGCACAAGAAGTCCTTGGAGCCCTGGCGATGGCAATTCCAGCAGTAATGCGCTGAGATCCGGTGTCTTTTTGGCGGCAATAAGGCTTTTGGTAGCTCGAAGAATCATTTTGGCAGGCTCCGCAGTGAGTTCGTCCTCTGCGATACGTTCCAGCAGGTTCGAAATCTCCTCGGGTGCTGCCACGATTGCAGACAGAACCTCCCGGTCCCATGGGACGAGTTCAGATGCGTCGATGCGCTGGCCCTCGTCGGAGGGGGAGGCGTCTTCGGTGCGTCGGGATCTTGAAAGTTCTTTGAGTCGTATCTGGAGGGCATCTCGCGAGAGTCCAAATCGGCGGGAAAGCTTCCCCAGAATCTGATCCCGTCTCAGTTGTCTCTGTGATGGTGGAAGTGGTGACCTTGGAGATACCGCAGCAAGAATTTTCAGAACACTTTCGACAGCATTGAGGGCGACTTCATCAGAGGCGTCTTGAGGTAATCGTTCAAAGGTTTCTCGCATTCTGTAATCAAGTGGGTCAACGGCCTCGGCGATAATAGCCTCAAAAGCCTCAGGGCCTGCTGTAAGGCACTGGTCGCATGGATCGACGCCGCTAGGAAGTCGTGCGATCCGTATATCAATAGGTTCTGCAAGCAACACTTCAAGCACTTCATCAGCTCGTCGCCTTCCTGCATCATCTCCGTCGAGTACAACCACAATCCGATCTGCATATCGCCGCAAAAGTCGAGCATGCTTTTGGCCAAGGGCTGTACCGAGTACAGCTACGACGTCGTGAATGCCAGCCTGTCTTGCAGCGAGACAGTCTGTGTAGCCTTCTACAACTAATGCTCGTCTTGATTGACTGATTGCCTCTCGTGACGTATCGAGGCCATACAGCATGGATTGTTTTGAAAAGAGCGGCGTTTCTGGAGAGTTAATGTACTTCGCAGAGTCAGGGGGAGCGTTTGGGAGAACTCGTCCACCAAAAGCGACGCAACGGCCCTGTGGGTCATAGATCGGGAACATGATACGGCCTCGAAACCGATCGTAATGCCCGGACCGATCTTGTCTTGTTACAACGAGTCCTGCTTGTTCGAGGTGGTTTGTAGAAATGCCAGAAGCCTGTGCCTGGCCGAGGAGCCAGTCCCATTGGTTTGGGGCAAAGCCAACGGAGCTAGCTGAGAGCGTTTCATGTGACAGTCCACGTTCCTGAAGATACTCACGTGCTTCTTGGGCAAGCGAAGTGTTTTGAAAGCAGTCAACAAATCGATCGGCGGCCCAACCACACACCTCATACAAGGAACGCTTTACATCAGTTCCTGGTCCTCGTCCTCGAGACAATTCGATTCCAGCACGATCGGCAAGTTGTTCGAGGGCTTCACGGAAGTCTAATCGATCCATTCGCATCAAAAAGCTGAAAGCATCGCCACCTACATTGCATACCCAGCACCGGAATGTTTGTCGTTCTGGATTGATCTGGAGGCTAGGTCGAGCGTCTTCATGCCAAGGGCAGAGGCCGACAAAATTCTTTCCGCTTCTACGAAGGGTGATGTAGCTGCCGGCGAGGTCAACAATATCAATCGCTTCTCGAACCCGCTCTTTGGCATCTTCATCATGCGTGGCACCACCTGAATCATGTCCGGTGTGTGGGCTTAAGTTGTTGGTAAAAGAATGCATGAGAGAACGAGTTGTAAATCATTAAAATGGACAAGACAGTTGACTAAGCAAAACGTGTAAGAACGCAGAGCCTCGACTCCTATCGTTCTAACCCGCCAGCATCAGGTGACAAACAGAAGTTTTTTCGGAGGACCATATCTTTACATTCCAGAACAGAATGTGAAAATAGAGAGTCTGGGGTATCGCATTCTGGGTCGGAAAGGCTCTTCTGCCACCATTCATGAGAGAAGTTTTTGAACGCTCTCAAGCAGACGGTCCATAGGAAATGGCTTCCGGATGTAGTCATCAACCCCGAGCATTTCCGCGTAGGCACGATGACGATTTCCTTCGTTTGCCGTTACCATGATGATACGGACAGGATGATCATATTCACGACGCAACTTTTCAAGAACCAGAAATCCACTTCGCTTGGGCATCATCATATCGAGAACCACAAGATCTGGATTTTCGCGTTCTGCAACTGCAACCCCTTGACTGCCATCACGAGCAACTAGAACCGCATAACCCTTCGCTTCGAGAATAGTCCGCATTGAATCAATAATCTCTGCGTCATCATCCACAAGAAGAATGCTCTTCGTTGCACTTTCTGCAACCACTTTTGTAGATTTTTTGGCACGAGTTGCTTTTTTGGCACGTTTTGCTGCTGGCATCGAATGTATTTTTTTACGAAAAGGTTTTTGACAAAATGAGTCACGACGTCTTTCTGCATACTAGCAGATTGGTCTGTCTGAGAAGCAATCAAATCCCTACGAAAAGTTTTTGTGGGGAATTTCTCGGAGATACAAGTACTTGAAAACGATCAAAAATTCTTCAATCTGAGCCTTTTGGCATGTCTCGGCCAAGAACAATGGTAGCGCCGAGAACACCACATGCTGCTCCAAGGAAAGCATCGCTCGGATAATGCGACATGCTGAAAATTCTTTGGAGGCATGCGCTGACTGCAAGTGTGAGAAAGAAAAGACGACCTTGGGGGTATTTCCAAATTAAAACCGTTGCAAGTGCTGCAGCAGTTGCCGAGTGTCCTGAAGGAAAACTGTGAAGATCACTGCTCCCTCGAGGGCCGGCGGCAAGAGAAGCAGTTCCGAATGTATCGAGTACTGATGCTACGAGATCAAAGTTTGTAGCTCGGGGACGAGCCCTGTCGATCAATTGTTTCAGAAGAAGGACTGTGAGTGGTCCAGCCATAAGTCCACCAAGCATGCGAGCGCCGTACCGCTTTGCCGTCGTTGGCTGGAAAGTTGGCCAGCGTATTGCCGGCCATGTGATGGACGGGAACTGAATCGAACCGTCGAGACAGAACGCGCCAATCATGATTACGGCAACACCCATGCCATGTCCAAACACCTCCGTAAAGTTGAGAAAACGCAGCAACTCTTTTGGCGGATGACTATTTTGAATCCATAAAACAACTGCAATGTCAGTGGGGAAGGCGAGAAGACCGAGTGCGACGAGGGCGGCAATAGTGATCGTCCGCATTTTCATAGCGGTGGAAATGCGTAAGAACGAGTGTGCTGGAGGTGAAACAGCCATGAAGAATTTAAAAGTGACCTCTCTCCGCACAAAACAATTAAAAAATAGCTCTCGCAATATGCCACGGCGGACTGCGGTCTGTCGAGATGAGTATGTTTAGGAGGACTTTATATTTCTATTAGGTCCAGAGTTTACGGTCGAGCAGCCGGTACTGAATCGCCTCACTAAGATGGTGGCATTCGATTGTTTCTGTTGCATCAAGGTCTGCAATTGTACGAGCAACACGAAGAACCTTGTCGTGAGCCCGAGCAGAGAGGCCAAGGTTTGAGACAGCCGAACGAAGAAGCTCTATGGAACTGCTGTCAATCTGGCAATAGTGGCGAATCTCTCTACTTGTCATTCGAGCGTTGTACATATTTCCTGTCGAGCTTTTCTTTTTGAATCTGTTGTGTTGGATTTCACGTGCAACGTGCACCTGTTGCCGCATGGCGGTACTCGATGTTCCGGCTTGTCTGGCAGAGAGTTCTCCGAATGGAACTGCAGAAACCTCAAGGTGAATATCAATTCGGTCGAGAAGCGGACCAGAAATTTTGCTCATATAACGTTCGACCTGTGGAACCGTGCATTGGCAATCTCGGTTCGAGTCTCCGCGGTATCCACAGGGGCAAGGGTTCATCGCGGCAATAAGCATAAATGCTGATGGGAAACATGTTGTTGAACGGGCACGACTTATTGTGACAGTCCCGTCTTCAAGTGGCTGTCGCAGTACTTCGAGTGTGCGTCGATTATATTCCGGCAACTCATCGAGAAATAAGATGCCGTTATGCGCCAGACTTATCTCGCCCGGCATTGGGATGGATCGGCCACCAATGAGCCCAGCCTCACTAATCGTGTGATGAGGTGCTCGAAATGGACGCGTCACAAGGAGTGGTTGTCCTGAAGGGAGAAGACCGAGTGCACTATAGATTTGAGAGGTCTCAATGCTTTCTTCTGTCCGAAGGGGTGGGAGTATCGTCGAAATACGTTTTGCAAGCATTGTTTTCCCACTGCCTGGTGGACCCAGCATGGCAACGTTGTGTGCCCCGGCGGCTGCGATACATATCGCACGTTTGGCAGCCTCTTGTCCTCGAACATCAGAAAAATCGTGCTCATGGGTCTCAAATTTATTAAAGCACTCATTGATACACGGGGCTGTTGGGGCGATGTCGAGTTCTCCAGAAAAGAAACCCACAGCTTCCCGAAGTGTTGCAACTGGTATGACTTTTATGCTTTCTACAACAGCTGCTTCGGTGGCGTTAGCTGCTGGAACAACAAGACCCTTGAGGTTGCGTTCTTTTGCAGCACGTATCGCCATAGAAAGTGCTCCACGGGCTGGCCGAGTTGATCCTTCAAGTGATAACTCTCCGACAACAGCGTAGTCATGAAATCGTTCTGCAGCAAACTGACGGCTTCCTGCAAGAATGCCGAGACTTATTGGAAGGTCAAAAGTTGCGGCCTGCTTTGGAAGATCGGCAGGTGCGAGGTTGACGACGATGCGATCATTCGGGCGACTGAAACCGCAATTGACCATCGCACGACCAACGCGATGGGTACTTTCTCGTACAGCTGCATCTGGCAAGCCCACCAGAATAGTTGTGGGTAAAGCACCGCCGGAAACATCAACCTCAACATCGACAGGAACAGCATCAACACCCCGTAAGGAAAAGGTTTGGAGTCGAGCAAGCATGAGAATGAGCCCTCGGAGTGTGTGCTTAGATGGAGGAAACAATTTTTGACGACGAATCAATAAGTGTACGCGTGTACACGTTAAGAATGCAAGGCGAATTCTCTGCCACCTTTCGGTTGTTGTTCAACGGCTCAGAAATGAAGGAAATGAGTAGACTGATTTTCTTGATGTATGAACGATCAGTTCTGAGGCGAAGTGAGGGCATTACTGGGTGAAGCGTATGCAGTTTAAATGTGGTGTCGCAAGGATTGCCGATATTTTGATGAGGGTAATCGCTCTCGTTACGATCGCTCTCGTTACGGTAGTGTGTCGATCAGCATGTGCCGATCAAGGAATGTGGCTTTTCAATGACGTGCCAGAAGAACGACTCGCCCGGGACGTGGGGTTTGTGCCATCGCGTGAATGGCTCGATCACCTTCAGTCTGCAGCTGTTCGGTTCAACAGTGGTGGTTCTGGTGCGTTTGTATCGCCACATGGCCTCGTGCTGACCAACCATCATGTGGCTGCGAGTAGTCTTCAGAAGCTTTCGACACCCGAAAAAAATCTTGCTCGTGATGGCTATATAGCGAGATCACACGATGACGAAATTCGCTGCCTTGATCTTGAACTCAACGTGCTTCGTTCTATTGAAGATGTTACGGCGCGTGTGGAAGAAGCTGTTGCGGGGGTGGGGCGTTCATCAGATGCACTGGTAGCCCGACGAGCCGTACTTGCACGCATTGAACAAGAGTCACTCACGAAGACAGGCTTCCGAAGTGATGTAGTCACTTTGTTTGGTGGTGGTCGATATCACCTCTATCGATACAAGCGGTACACCGACGTCCGTCTTGTTTTTGCACCGGAACGCCAGATTGCTTTTTACGGTGGAGATGCAGACAATTTTGAATTTCCGAGACATTGCCTCGATATCTGTTTTTTTCGAGTCTATGACAAAGGAAAGCCTCTTGTGGTCGAATCATTTCTTACGTGTGCTGAGAATGATGTTCAGCACAATGATGTAGTGTTTGTTGCGGGACATCCCGGGCATACAGACCGCGGCAAGACAATGACCGAAATACAATCCATGCGCGACCGACGCCTACCGTTTGTACTCGAGTGGTTGAATCGACGTGAAGTGTTATTGCAGTCCTATACTGAAGAGGGGCATGTGGAGCAGCAGAGAGCAATGCAGGATCTTTTTTCAGTTCAAAACAGCCGGAAATCACGCGTCGGTTTGATGTCGGCGGTCTTGCGTCCTGATATTATTGAGGGCCTTGGCAATGCCGAAGACGCTCTTAGAAAGCAGTGGAAGGAGGGCAACAAGGAGAGTCCCTGGGTCAAGATCGATCGAGCCCAAAAAGCTATCGATGCAGTTGCTGTTCGGTACAACCTTCTCGAAGGGGCAATGGGATTTAGGAGTCAGTTTTTCTCGAATGCGAGGACACTGTTGCGAGTGGCAACAGAGTCCGTAAAGCCTGATGGTGAGCGGCTTCGAGAATACCGTAAGGCCGCCCGGCTCTCTCTCAAGCTTCGGCTGTTTTCTGACCAACCGCTATATGACGATTACGAAGTTCTCGGGCTCACAGATTCCCTGACGTTTCTTGTCAATCAACTTGGTTTTAATGACCCATTGGTACAAGACGTACTTGATGGAAAATCACCAGGTGATCGTGCTGCTGTCTTGGTCGCTGGTACAACACTCGGTAAGCGTAGTGGCGGCGGAGTACCGAAGGTGCAAGCAGATCGACGGAAAGAGCTCTATGACGGTGGTCTCTCTGCTATTGAATCAAGCGACGATACGATGCTTGGACTCGCTAGACGTATCGATGGCGAGGCACGGAAGCTACGGAAGATTGTTGAAGAAAATGCAGAGATAAAAAAGCAGGCTCATGCGGAAATCACACAGTTTAGGCTTCGGAGTGCTTCTGGGCCGATTGCTCCTGATGCAACATTTACGCTGAGGTTGGCATATGGAAGAGTGGATGGCGTTCACGGCCGGGCAAGTGAAGCCAGGCCGTGGACAATAGTCAGCGATCTTTTTGCCAAAGCAAAACGTGAAAAAAATAATCCGCCGTTTGATCTTCCAGCGTCGTGGAAGAATGCAGAAGCTGAATCGTCAGGCTCAAAGTTCACCGAAACACCACTCAATTTTCTATCAACGGTAGATATTATTGGTGGAAATTCTGGCAGCCCGGTTGTGAATGTTGCGAGTGAACTTGTCGGTGTGATTTTTGATGGCAATCAAGATTCTTTAGTCCTTGATGTTGCCTATGATAGCGCGCGAGCGAGGGCGATCTCTGTTTCCGTGGGGGCGATTCTTGAATCACTGGATCATGTCTACAACGCAAAGGAATTATTGGCAGAAATTCAGGCGGCAAAAGAATCTGCTGCCGTGGAATGGCAGTCACTTTTCGATGGAAAAGAGCTAGGCAAATGGCATTCAAGTGCTTTTGGTACTGATGGTCCGCTGGAAGTACTCGATGGTGAGATTTCGATAGGCATGGGTGACCCTCTGAGTGGAATCACCTGGCAGGGGGGCTTTCCTCGTGATAACTATGAGATTTCCCTCGAAGCGAAACGCGTTGGGGGTTTTGACTTCTTCTGTGGGCTCACGTTTCCTGTAGGCGAAGACACGTGTAGCTTTATTCTTGGCGGTTGGGGTGGTGGTCTTGTAGGGCTTTCCTCAATTGATGGCCTTGATGCATCAGAGAACGACACCAATGCATACATGGATCTAGAAGACAATCGTTGGTATGAGATCACCGTCCGCGTGAATCCAAAGGCAATAACAGTCCTGTTGGATGGGAAGGAACTCATTGAGCAAGAGAGGGCAGGGCGAGAGATCTCCATTCGCCCCGAGATGTTCATGTGTGAGCCTCTCGGTGTTGCTACGTATGCGACAACAAGTCGATTACGAAATCTCCAATATCGTTTGCTTGATGGCGAGAATCAGGCACAGGACACGAGTGATGTCACACCATGAAAAAAAACGAGGCCGAATAGCAGCAGAAGCAGCTCGGCGTCTGGTTCGTGGTGGAGATATTCGGAGTTCTCGTATTGGTGCAGCGCGGCGGCTTTCCCGTGAATGGGTGCCAGAAAATGAACTGCCCTCTTCGACGGATGTTACGCGAGAACTGTCGCGGCAGCGTCTGGTGGATGACGACGATCGTTCCGGCGGTCTTACGGCACTTATCGGTGATCGGTTTGACAAGATAGCTGCGCTGGTACGGCCGCTTGCAGCGGTTCGGCTTGATGCAACGCGACATCATGAAGCGACACTACTCGATGTCGCGCTGCTGTCTTTTAAGTATGTGGAGCAGAGGCGACCATTTGACGAAGAGTTGCTGACCTCGTCGTTGCTTGTAGAAGCTGGTCGGGTGATTGATCGTCGAAGAGCAATCGAGGCAATCTTGAATGCTGCAGCGGGCCTTGTGACACCACGGACGGTGTGGCTGATTGAAATGCGGAATACTGCGACTGCTTATTCTGATGGAACGCTTGGGCATAGGGCGAGGCATCGTCTTGTTGCTCATGCAGATTTTGATGATGTGATGCTCCTGGCCGAGGCGGCACGAGCTGAAAAAACCGGTGAAACAGATCAGGTGTCTCTTGATGATGCTGTTGGGGTACTTCGTGCTCTCGGTGGTGCATATGGTGACGCACAAAGCCATGATCTTCGGAATTGCTGATGCCGCGTTACAGGAGAATGTTTTATGCCAAAAACGCTCGATCTGACGGCCTATTCATTTGAAGTAGTCGGCCGGGAGCTACGGATGAAGCCGAATGCAGACGGGTATGCAGTTGCCTTTACGTGGGCATTCTTGATGGCTTTATTGCTTGGTATCCAGTGGTGGTCGTTTGGTGAGTCTGAAGATCCACGGCGGGTAGCTTTTGACAACCTTTCTGCCGAAGAGCAGGCAGAATTTTTTCAGGATGGAGTTGATGCGAAGCGCGAGGCGGAGTTGATACAGGCACAGATGAGTGAATTGCGGGCTAACTCATTGCGTGGCAAGAAAGTGTCGCCTGTAGTGATGGAAAAGATTATGAATTTGAATAGTGAGCTGATGAAAGTTGAGAAAAAGTCACGGAAATTTGTTGTTCCTGAACTGCCAAGTCCCCGTCCAATTTCTGCGATGGTGTATCGAAGCTGTCAGGTTTTGTTTGTCAGCTTAGCGCTACTTCCATTTGCCCTTCTCCCATTTATTCGTCCTACAGTTGTCTATGAGGGTCTCCCTGGTAAAGGTGCGTTCGTTGTGACACTCATCCCGTGGGTGTGGCGGTACCGGCAGGGAGTCATTGGCTTTCACGCCATTACGCCAGCAGTCAAAAGAGAGGTACGGTTCTCAGGCAGGGGGTCTGAGAGGCAGGTTCATGATGCGGGCTTTCTTTGGATGATTCGACTTACGCCGCAACCGGTTAAGTCACTTGAGATTGGGGATCATGAATTCCGCATTATGCTAAAGTTGATGCCAGATAAGGGAATGGTGCGAGATCAATTGCCTATGTATGTCCGAACCCCTCTGCGGTTTTTTGAAGGAGTGACTGGACTCATACACAATCGGATTTTGGTCGAAGATACTATCAATCTAAATACGGCCTTGGGGACCATGACAACACGGACTGAAGTGATTCACACTGGATCATCCTGATATTCTCTCATGTGGTGCACGAAGCTCGTACGCTGACCAGTGTGCTCAATGATGACCAGTTTACTGAATATTGACCTGAACAGGCCCTGGCCTATGGTGCTCTATGGGGCAACAGCCTACAGTGCAGTAGTGGCTCGCGAGTTTCTGACTTCTTTCCTCAACAAAAAGGTATAGGTAATGAAAAAAAACCAGATTTTTTTTCTGATAGCGGCATTTGCTAGTTTTGTTTTAAGTGTCTCTCTATGGTTTCTCGGCGAACCAGAGATCGCGAAGGAACAAGGAATCTTCGTTGGGCTATGGGTTCCCAGCATTCTCGCGTTAGGCGGATATTTTAATGGATGATTTTGGACTCTTTGTTTGCGGTGTTGTAGTCACGCTCATTGCAGGAATGGGCGTGATTACATCCCAGGTTTTTATGGGCTACACCAAGTTCGTGAAGCAGCCCAGAGAAGAAGCAGAATTAAAACGTGATGCTGAAGCGAGTCACGACACGAATGGGAACGGATAAGTAGTCGATTGACGCAAAGCATCCAAAATGTGCTTGTTTGAGAACTGTGCCTGTTCCAGAAGGATGTGAGGGCCTTCATTGAGAGCATGTACGAACAGAGTATGCACAAAAAAATAAAATGAATTGGCAGTTAGGGTGGTTCGCTTCACTGGTAAAAAAATTGTCAAAGTTAGTAGATGCTTAGGGTGTTTGAGGGGTGTAGGCATGACGCACGTCAGGCGTTTCTCATTTGTCTGCCAGCCTCAAGTTGAGTATGGAGTGGCATAGCCCTTCGTTACTTTTGAAGTGAAGAAGGCTTCTTTTTGTTCCGGGTCATGTCAGCCCAACCACTCTTTAATTCGTCAAGCGACACCTTGTCGTCATGGTTTGTATCAAGCTTCGAGAAACGTTTCTCAGCATTTTGAAGAAACTTCTCACTTCCCCCTTGCTTGAATTCCTCAAGCGTGAGAAAGCCGTTCTTATTCGTGTCTTTCTTTTCAAACATTTTTGTCGGTGTCCACTTGTGATCTCCATTCCTATCAGCAGACATTACTGGTGTGCTCATGAAATGCAAGCTGATGACCATGCAGAAAATAGTGGAATGAAAATAAAGTCGTGGCATGACGTATCCTCTTTCAGGGCTAAATTGTAAACGGCAATTTACTTAGAAGACATTAACGGTTCTGGGGAAATTCCATTATTTTTTTATTTTGTTTTTGTTGTAGTTTCAATTGCATGTGTCGGTAGTGGTAGAAAGTCACTTTCACGAATCATCCATGCTTCGAGTGTTTCTCGAAGCTTTTTTTCTGTGTCATCGGTCGACGGATTTCCAGCAAGATTGTCAAGTTCCAAGGGATCCTGCTCAAGGTCGTAGAACTCAACAATCGGGCGTGGCTTTTTAAAATAGAGTCGCTGATGAAGAGGTGAGAGTTGGCCTGTCGTATGTGCTTGCTGTATTGCTCTCCAAGCATCTTTGTGAGCCATGTCAACTGGCGTGTAGCTTCGGTCCGGTAATGCGTTGTAGATGTAGCGGAAGCGCTTTGATGTGATTGACCGTGAGAAATCGAGGCCGTCCGTTCGCGTGATAGGTCCAAAGTGCCAGCCACGTTCGGCAAAAACATAAGGACGGCCACCTGTTTTCTTTCCGGACAATTCACCAGCAAAACTCTGGCCCGTCATCCCTCTTGAAGGTTTCATTCCGCATACTTCAAGAATCGTTGGGCCCAGATCCGTGCCACAGACTAGCGCGGAGGATGCGGAATGCGCTGCCACATGACCCGGCCAGCGAATCAACAATGGTACATGTGTGCCGCGGTCATAGAGCGTGCCCTTGCCACGAAGCAGGGCCTCTCCATTGTCACCCATGAAAAGAACGAGCGTGTTGTCTTCGATGCCACGCTCGACAAGGAGTTGCATGATCTGCCCAAATCCACGATCTAATTCACGAACTGACGCAAGATACCGGGCATAATCAATACGGACGTCGGGTAAATCAGGCCAGTCCGATGGCAGTCTTAATGCATTTGGATCAATACCGTCGTAATCGACGGAGAATTTTCTATGAGGCTGGTTGAATCCAAAATAAAGGAAGAAGGGCTTGTTGTCGGGTACCGTATCGAGTGCGGCACTAACTCGGCTGCTGACTTGATCAAGTTGGGTGCCTTTTGTTCTTGCACTGCGAACAATGTGATCAAATCTTTTTTCGAGGTTTTGCATGCCGGCATTGCGGAGGGCCGTGTCGATATGCTCAGCCTCCCGAATGCGACCATCAAGATGATGATGGCGGCCGTCAAGGCCGACCCAGTACCCACCTGCACGCAGGACATCTGTGAAAAATGGAACACCAGCTTGAGCCGGCTGTGCAAATCGTGTGACACCAAGGCCTACGGGCGACCGACAGGCAAAAATTGAGATACGTGACGGTGCACATTGTGGAGCAGTTGTATACGCCCTATCAAATCTCATTCCCTGCTCAGCAAACCTCTGAAGGTTTGGAGTGATATGAAATTGCGTTGTATTCATGTCGTCGTAGCAGCTAATGTGTGGCACGCTATGGTCATCAGACAATATGAGGAGCACATTTGGGCGAGACGGATCAGCCATAAGAGGTGAGCTGAAAGAGCACGCAAGAAAAATAGATATCATTCCACGTAGTATCTGTAGCCACATGGGATAGAACGTAAAAAGTTTTGTATGCATTCGGGTTTTCCAAACTGCGTTGAGTACGTGCATGGGGTATTGCCGCACTCTGTAGTGCGACGGCATCTGCTACTTTTTCTTTTTTTCAGTCCGCTTT